>JALORD010000259.1 GCA_025459145.1 Pirellulaceae bacterium
TCCCGGAAGCCCAGCCGCAACCCTACGCCTGCCCCGTGCTAAAGAAGTTCCTGCATCGCGATTATCGCGGAATGAAGGAGCTGCTCCGGGACGCTCCGGCGTTAGGTTTGCGATCGAGTGGAAGCAGAATCTCGCGCGGAGATGCGCCAAAGGCTGAAACGGCAACAACCGACTTTCGCGGCATTCGACAAATCCCGTTCATACTTTACTGAAACAAGAGCGGCGCGAATTCGTTCAGGTAGTCGCGCCATTTCACCCAGGTGTGGCCGCCGTCAGTTTCCTGGCTGGTGACGTCGAAGCCGTGCTTCTTCAGCATGGCCACCGTGGCATTGTTCGTGTCGAGCAGGAAGTCGTCCTTGCCGCAGGCGAACCAGACGAGCTTCAGCCCCTTCTTGAGTTCCGCGTCGTCGAGGGCCGCGGCGTGGCTCTCTTCCCAGGCATTGTTCGGTCCGCCGCCTCCACGGCCCCCGGCGATGCCGAACACGCCCGAACTGAACACGCCGAGGTAGCCATAGTCGGCCAGGTTCGCAAAGCCAATGTTCAGCGTCTGGGCTCCACCCATCGAGAGGCCCGCCAGCGCTCGATTCTCGCGGCCGGGAAGCACCCGGTAGTTGGCCTCGATGTACGGGCGAATGCTGCTCGTAAAATCCTCGGCAAACTCGTCCATCTGCCGATCGAAGCCGCCCCCCGGTCCGCCCATGCGGAACTGCCCGGTGTGTCCCGCCGGCATCACGACGATCATCGGCTTGGCTTTGCCGGCGGCGATCAGGTTGTCGAGAATCACCCCCGCGCGGCCGACCGTCGACCAGGAGTTATCGCTGTCCGACGCTCCATGCAGCAAGTAGAACACGGGATACTGGCCTTCGCCTTTCTCGTAGCCAGGCGGCGTGTAGACGTGCATCCGACGCGGCTGCTTGAGCGACTTTGACTGATAGCGCACCTCGGCCACCGCGCCGTGCGGCACATCGGCCAGATCGACAAACGGGCTGCCGGGAACGACGACGAGGCTCGATGTACTGGCGTTTGATTCGCTCGTCGCCGGGTTGCGCGGATCGACGACCGCGAGGCCATCGACGCTGAACGTGTAGCGATACGCGCCGGGCGGCACCGGGCCGACCGTCACTTCCCACAGGCCATTTTCCCCCTTCGTCATCTCGGCCCGCCCGGCCCCTTCGACCGTGATATCACCCGCCGAGAGCCGGACCACTTTCGCTTCCGGCGCATGCACGCGAAACGTAATTTCCCGCTCGGCCGAAACCTCGGGCGAGACATAGGCCATCGGCCGCGGCGGAGGCTGGGCGCTGGCGGAGCCTGCCAGCAGGATCGCCATTCCGGACGCAGCGAATAGCACGGATCGAAACCTGTTCATCGACAGACACTCCGAGTGGAGGAAGAGGAAGAACGAGACGATAAGCGGACGGCCCGAAGCCGGCCCGACCACGCTCTGCGGTCCCGGGCCGTCGAGATTCGTAACGATTCTGGCGCGGCGGCAAGGCCGGTGCAAGCAAAGGCGGCGGGGAATTGCTCATCGACGACTGCCACCTGCTGCGGTATTCTCGACGAGTTGTTGATCCTGGTGCACTGTGTCAACGGCTCTCCATGCACACGAGCGACTCGTCTGCCGCAGAACAATCCGGCCCGCCAGGCGGTGCCGCTCCGCGCCGCGGTCGGCGGCCGCTTTTGGCCCTTCTTGCGGCGGTCGCGCTGGTCGTTGCCGCCTTCGCGGGTGCAGTTTGGTACTGGCCCACCGTGTCCGCGGGCCGACTCCTCAGGGCCGCCGAAGAGCATTTAGCTGCCGGCGAGATCGGCCCCGCCTGGCGGGCCGCGACTGAAGCAGCTCGAATCGCGCCGCCCGATTATCGCCCCGAGCTACTGCGCGCCCGCTGTGCGCTCTTCTGGCAAGAGCCCGAGCTATGGCGGCAAGCGCTGGAAGCCGCTGCCGCGAAGAATCTTCCCGAGACCGATCGCAAGCTTTATGACGCCCTGGGAACAGCCGCGTTCAACCTGGAGAAGCCGCTGGAGCCCGCCGAGATCGACCGGCTGATTGACCTGGGAGCACATCCCACGGACGCCGCGATCGCCGTCGTCGACGGGCTTCTGTCCCGCGGCAATGCCGATGCCGCGGAGGAGGCGCTCGACAGCGCGCCGAGCGATCGCGTCGACGAGGCCCATCTCCAGGCTCTCCGCGGACAGGTTGCCGCCGCCCGCGGACAGCGCGAGCTCGCTGCGGACGCATTTCGCGCGGCGCTCGCGAAGCAAGCAGCCCATGAACCGGCTCAGGCGGGTCTCGCCCGGCTGTCCGAAGAGCAGTACGAACTGGCCGAAGCGCTGGAGCTTTTGACGCGCTTGTACGCAAACGCCCCGGACCGCGAGACCAGCCGGGTCAATTTGGCCCGCGTCCTCCGCAAGCTCGGGCGGCTCGACGAGGCCCGGCAGATTCTCGCGGCTCCGGACCAGCCGGCGGAGGCGTCCGTCGCCGTCGCGCTCGAGCGGGGCGAAATCGAGTACGAAGCGGGCAATTACCCGCTGGCCTCCGAGTGGTTCGACCGGGCCGACCTCGCCGGGCCGCACATCGCCGAGACGCTGAGGGCCGCGGCAAGCAACCTGGCACAAGTCGGACAGGGCGAGGCGGCCCGCGCCCTCTTTGCCCGGATCGATGATGCCCAGGGGCTGAGCCGGCTGCAATCGGAACTAAACCGGCGTTTGTCGATTGATCCGGGCGATTCGGCAGCCGCGGCTGAGCTGGAGGTTTTAGCGAGCCGCGGCAGCCTGTCGAGCAGCCAGCATCCGCCCGCCATGGTTCCAGGTGCTACAAGCCACCAGCAAGCGCTCTACATCAAACATTGTGCGGCCTGTCACGGCGATGACGGTGCCGGAAACGGCCGGGCGGCGCAGCACCTCTTTCCGCGGCCTCGCAATCTGCGGCAGGATGCGTATCGACTGATCAGCACGACGAGTCTGTCGCCAACGCGAGACGATATCGACCTGGTGATCCGTCAAGGAATTCCCGGCACGTCGATGCCGGCGTTCGTCAAGTTGGCCGAGGAAGATCGGCTCGCCCTGGCCGAATTTGTGCTGTTGCTCCGGCAGGCGGGACGAGGCGAGCGTTTGGAGGGAACAGCGACCGAGAAGCCCGCCGCCGCCGACCTGCTGCCATTTCCCGAGTTCGGCGCGGCCGATGAACAAGTTCTCGCCCGTGGCCGCGAACTGTACGTCGAGACGGGCTGCGCCAAGTGCCACGGCGACGACGGGACCGGAGCGAGTTCGCCGCCGCTGGTCGACGACGAAAGTCGGCCGACCCTCGCCCGCGATCTGGTGCACGACCCACTCAAGGGAGGCCCGTCGCTCGAATCGCTCTACCGGCGAATACGCCTCGGCATGCCGGGCACGCCGCACCCCGCGGCCGCGACGCTCGCCGAAGCCGATCTCGTAGCGCTCGTGCACTACTGCCATTCACTCGGCCGGGAGCCCAAACGACAGCTCACCAACCACGAGCGCTCTCTGCGAGCCGCCAGCGGCGGCAATCCCGCGGCGAAAGCGGATTAGCATGGCGAATTCGCCGATTCCCGCATCCCGCTCCGTCCGCTACTTCAGCGGCACGATCGCGTGGCCGCGCTCGGACAGCTTGATCCGAAACAGGCCATATTTGGTGCCCGCTTCTTTGGAGTTCGCCGACGTGATGTAGAGCGCCCTCGCGTCCTCCCCACCGCCGAAACAGCAATTCGTCGGGTCGCCCGGCGTGGGAATCATCGCCAGGTGCTCGCCGCTGGGCGAGAAGACGTAAATCCCCGCTTTGTCGCCGGTTCCGGCGGTGGCGTAGATGTTGCCCGCCATATCGAGCGTCATGCCATCGATCCCGCGGCCGCCGCCGAAGTCGTGAAGCACTCGCTTCTCGCCCAACTTGCCGGGCGACTCGATAGCGAACACGGCGAGGTGCCGGTTCCCCTGCGGATTGTTGTCGGCCACGTAGAGCGACTTGCCATCGGGCGAGACGAGGATGCCGTTAGGCTTTTGCACGTCGCGGGTGGCGATGCTTACCTTGCCGGCCGGCGTCACGAAGAAGACGCACTCAAAGTCAAGGTCCCGTGGGTCGTCTCCCACATATCGCGGATCGGTGAAGTAGACGTTCCCGACGGTGTCGATCGCCAGATCGTTGGGACTGTTGAATCGCTTGCCCTCGTAGCGGTCGGCGAGCGTTTTGACCTGTCCGTCCTTTGGGCCGTCGATGCCGGTGGTGATCGAGATCCGCCGGCCGCCCCCCGTGTTGGCCCCTTCGCAGGCGACGAGCGCCCCCTGCCGGTTGAACATCAGCCCGTTGCTCCGGCCGCTGGGCTGGCGAAACACGGCGGTCGTGCCCGCGGCCGGGTCGTAGCGATGCATGGCGTTGCCGATGTCCGAGAAGATGATCGAACCATCGGGCGCGAGCGCCGGACCTTCGGTGAATTCGCCTTCGTTCCAGAGGGCTTCGAGCTTGCTTCCCGCTGGGACGATCCGCTCCTGGGCCGTCGGCGAGAACTCATCCGCCGCCACGACCAGCGCGGTGCACGGATCGCCATCCGCTGCCGGCTTCGCGGCGCCGGCCCCTTCCTCGGCCAGGACACACCGCAGCCCGACCGCGTCATCCTTCTTGTCGAGATCGATCGGCATCCGGGCCGCCGATTCGAGCATGTTCGGCGGCGTCTTCCAGCTTCCCCCTTTGAGGACGCGGCGGCGTGCTTGCCCCTTCTCGGCCAGTGGACCCCCATCGGTCGGGACTCCGTCGTGGCCATCGTTCCACCGATCGGTGCAAAACTCGGCCAGATAGCCGTGCACATCATAGAGTCCCCACGGATTCGGCTTCTTGGCGCCGACCGGCGGGTCGTTCCCCGCGGCGTTCTCGTTGTGCCAGCCGTACTGGTCGACCAACTTGACATCGTCGCCAAACGAGTAGCGCGTCGTTGTCCCCGCACGGGCAGAGTACTCCCATTCCGCTTCGCTCGGCAGGCGAATCACCTCGGTGGCTTTGATCAGCTTGGCCTGCCGCATCAGCTCCGTTGCCTTCCGGCAGAACGCCTCGGCCTCCTCGAACGAAAACATCTCGGCCGAGTTCCGCGCGCCCTTCCAGCGGCTGGGATTGCTTCCCATCACGGCTTCCCACAGGTTCTGCGGCACTTCGTACTTCGCCATCGCGAACGGATAGTCGAACGTGATCTTCACCGCCGGCCGCTGCCGCGTGTCGTCCGACTGGTCATTGCCCAGCACAAACGACTGCGGAAACTTCCCCTCGCCGGGCGTGATTGCGACGAACTCTTCGCGAAACGTTTTCAAGAGCTCTACTTGCGCCGGACTCGGGTCGGCAGCCAGGAGCGCAACGACAAGCGTCAGAAACATGAGCTGTTTTCCGGTGCGTTGAAGATAGTGCGACGATCCAATGAAACGCGATCGGCTACCGCACGCTGCTCGCCAGATTCCCCTTGCGGAATGCGTCGGCCATCGCCAGCGGGACCTGGGCCTCGGCTTCGACCAGGCGGGAGCGGTTCTCGGCCACTTTGGCCTTCATTTCCTGTTCCAGGGCGATCGCCTCCGACCGCTTGCGTTCGGCCTGCGCCCGGGCCACGCGGGTGTCGGCCTCCGCCGCATCGGCCTGCAGCCGGGCGCCGATGTTCTGGCCCACCTGGACCTGGGCGATATCGATCGAGACGATCTCGAACGCGGTCTGCGAATCGAGTCCGCGATCGAGCAGCGTCCGCGAAATCTTGTTGGGATTCTCCAGCACGTCGGCGTGCGAATTGGCCGAGCCGATCGAGGTGACGATCCCCTGGCCGACGCGGGCGATGACCGTTTCCTCCGTCGCGCCGCCGATGAGCTGCGTCAGGTTCGTCCGCACGGTCACCCGCGCCTTCACCAGCAGTTCGACGCCGTTCTTGGCCACGGCGCTGAGCGTCGCCTTGCCCGACCGCGGATCGGGACAGTCGATGATCTTCGGCATGACGCTCGTCCGCACCGCGTCGAGTACGTCGCGGCCGGCCAGATCGATCGCCGCCGCCCGGTCAAAGTCGAGCGGAATCCCGGCTCGCTGCGCCGAGATGATCGCCAGGATCACGTTGGTGACATTGCCCCCCGCCAGGTAGTGCGCTTCGAGACGCTTGGTGCTGACACCCGTTCGCCGGCTGATATCGAGCCCCGCCTGCGCCGCCATGATCTGCGCCTGCACGATCAGCCGGCTGTTCACCTGCCGGAAGCCCATTCCGACGAGGTCGAAAATGCTGACATCGGCCCGCGACATCCAGGCCTGGAACCAGACCCGGCCATACGCCGCAAAGGCGATCGCCATGATGAACAGAAACAGCCCAAAGAACAGGGCCACGCCGACGAGCAGAAACCACCAGATGTTGTCCATGAAGCTGCCGCCCTGGTCCCCAGGTTGGGCTAGCAGCAGGAAATGCTCGATGCCCAATGATCCCCCCATCATGTTGCCAAGCTCCCTTCGGGTGCGCCCAAGTAACGGCCCAAACGCCCCCAAATCATAGTCGATGCGCACAGCCGCACGCCAGAACCAGCAGCAGCGAGCAATAGGGATAGGGCAAGAGCCGGGGGCCTGCAGCCGCGATCAGACGTCGCGAGGGTCTTTCCAGGGCCCGGGCATGACTTCGTCCGAATCGACATGCGGCTGGCTGCGGTAGATCTTCTCAAACCACCAGCCCCACACCAGATAGTGCATGCCGGTCATCGCCACGGCTGCCACGGCGATCCACAGAATCGGGGTCGCCAGAAACGCAATCAGGGCCAGCACTGCCAGACCCAGCGAACCAACTCCCACCCAAAAAATGAACGACGACAGCCGCGGGGCCTGGGCCGAATCGGGAGGTTCGGGTCGGGGGGGAACCGCGGGTGGAACTTGGTTCATAGTTCCACTTTACGCGACGAACTCCGGTTCGACCAGCTTGGGAATCACGCCGGCCGCATGTCCCCGCTCGAGCAGGACCCGCACCGCCTCACGCCCTCGCGGGCCAAAATCG
>JALORD010000260.1 GCA_025459145.1 Pirellulaceae bacterium
ATCGTCGAGTTGCGCGGCAAAACTCCACCGCGATACCTGCTGGGCAGCGCTCGACGAGGGAATGACCGTGTCGGCGAACCGGGTCAGCACCAGGATGGAATTGAGCAGCAGCCCCAAGATGAAACTAACGGTCAGGTTGTTGGTCAAAAACGACGCCACCATTCCGATCGCGAGCATCGACAGACCGATCAGCCAGTAACCGAAATATGTCGCCAGAAACAGGCCCGTATCGATGTCGACACTCTGCGACTCTTTGTCGAACGTGAGCGAAACGAGGACGGAAAAATTCGCGATCTGCGAAAATAAGAGCGAAACGGTGAAAATGGCGGCGGCCGCCAGGTATTTGCCGATAACGATGTCGAAGTCCGCGGCGGGAAGCGTGAGCAACAGTTCGTCGGTTCCCTGGCGGCGCTCTTCGGCCCAAATGCTCATCGTGATCGCCGGGATGAAAATGAGCAGAATCCAGGGGATGTAGCTGTTCAGTTGATCGAGATTCGCCAGATTCGCCACGAAGAACTCGTGCGGCCAGAACGAGGCGATCGACGTCAGCAGTACGAACAAACACAGGAAGACGTACCCCGTCGGGTTGCTGAAATACCCGACAAAATTCCGCTTCATGACGGCGTACGCTGCGCGGCGGTACATCGCGAGCAGAATGAGCGCCGCCGTCAACAGACCCAGGAACACCAGGTCAATCACCAACAGGCCGAGCATTTCGAGCAGAATTGCACTCATAGCCAATATTCACACAAAGGAACTTTTCGAGTGATCGGTCGCCGCATTGCTCTCGCCGCGAGAAGTGCCTCGCACGAGAGCATCGCCTGAGCCGGGAAGGCCCTGCTACAGCACTTCGGCCCGCGCTGCCGTCAGCGAATGAAACGCCTTGTCCAGGCTGCCATACTGATCGAGCAGCCCCTGAGTCGGCCCGTCGTGTACAAGTCGGCCCTCAAAAATCATGATGACCCGTTTGGCCATCGCTTCGACCTCTTGCAGGATGTGGGTCGAGAGGAGAATTGTTTTTTCCTCAGCAATCCGCAGCAGGGTCCGGCGGACTTCGACAATCTGATTCGGATCGAGACCGGCTGTCGGTTCGTCCAGAATTAACACGTCCGGCTCGTGCAAGAGAGCCTGGGCCATTCCGACGCGCTGGCGGAAACCCTTCGACAGTTTGCTGATGGGCCGATGGATCACGCTCTCCAGGACGCAGAGCTTGAGGACCTCCGCGATCCGCTCGCGTTTGTAGGCGGCCGACATTCCGCGGGCATCGGCGAAGAATTCGAGCAGCGAATGGGGCGTCATGTCGGGATACAGGGGCCCGTTTTCGGGCAGGTAGCCCAACCGCGACGAACCGGCAATCCGGTCTTTGGCCATATCGTGGCCGGCGATTCGCCCGAATCCCTGCGAGGGGGACAGATAGCCGGTGAGCAGCTTCATCGTGGTGCTCTTTCCGGCGCCATTCGGCCCCAGAAAGGCCACCAGTTCCCCTTTGTTCACGGTAAACGTGATATCCCGGCAGGCAGCGAAAACTCCGTAAAACTTGGACAGGCCAATGGCTTCGATCATCGGCTGGCCGCCGGAAGAGGCGGCCTTGGCGGCAGGTTTCGTTTGAGTGGCTACGCTCATGGCAGAATGACCAAAGGAATCGGGCGGCGAGGGGCGGAGTTCCGCGGGAGGGCCTCGCCGGCTCCCATAACTGGTGACAATATAACGACTTCGGTCGTTCTCTCAACGGCGGCAGACGGCCGGACTACGTAAAGTTACGCTCTCCGCGATAGCGTGGTTCGGCCCGGACCGCCGCCAACGACGACTCGCGGCCCCTACTCGCCGGCCTTGGCGGGCAGGGCCTGCCCCTCCGCCACCCGCAGTTTGAGCGCCGCCATGATGATGGGAGCCGTCAGGGAGCCGCAGCTATTGATCTCCCCGTACTGGCCATGTTCTTTGCCGTAGGCGTACGGCTCGTGCTTGTCCCACTGCCGGCGGGGAATAATGTAGCCGATTTCGTCGTTGGCTAGCCCCAGCATGAGCCACTTGGGGCCCGGCATGAGCTCTGCCACCGAGGGTTCCAGCGGCGCCTTGGGAAAATCGGCCGCTGGATCGGCGGGCTCCTGAAACTTGCCGTAGACCAGTTCTGGGTAGATTTCGCCCGGGATGCAGGCCACATGCAGTTCGCCCAGCCGGAGGTATGCCACCTCGGTTTCGACGGCCGAGGGGAGCTTGCGCTGATCCATCTTCATGGGTTCGCCCATCCGCTCAAAGTCGCCCGTCCAGAGCGTGGCGGGCCGCTTCAGAACGCCCACCGCCCGGGCCATTCGATAGAGGGCATTCTCGACCGGCACCGCGACGGGCTTGGCACAAATCGTAAAGGGAGCCAGCGAAAGCGGTTCGGCCCGGTCGGCCGCCTGGGCCGCCAGATCGGCAACCATCTCGCCGTACACGCGGGCATACTCGAAATCTCCCTCGCCGAGCACGTTTCCGGCGGCATCCTTCACATTGCCGCGGGGCGGAGCGAGTAGTCCGCCGACGGTACCTGTCAAATACAAGACATCGCAACCATAGCGCTTTTTTAAGGCCGCCACGGTCGAGGCCGAAAAATCAGCCGTCAATTGCCGATTGCGGCTGCCGAGCGCTTCGGGATGGCAATTCCACTGGACGAGGAGCATCGCGGGGGGCGTTTCGCCGCCGGCTGCTGCTGCCGCGGTCTTGTCGAGCCGCACGACCCGAATCACCCCGTCCTTGACGATCGGCAGCCGGCTGTCGTTCACGAGCGACTCGTCCTCGGCCGTGCCGAAGTGGGCGGTAACCGGGATCAGGTTTCCGGCCGCTTGCTCGACGGCCTTCGCTACTCGCTCGACGACGAGCGTGAGATAGTCGTCATCGACGCCCCGATGGAAAGGCCCGCGGCCCCAAATGCCGATCACGTCGGGGCCTTCGTGGTTGTGCGTGCTGGAGACCATCACGTAGCGAAACTGCGGCAATTTGGCCCGAATGTCCTGAACCTGCGGAAGCTGCAGGCCGATCAGATCGACGCTCACGAGCGCGATCTGCTGGCCGCCCGACTTGAGCACGACACAGCGGGCCATGATCGGGTCGTGGACGCCGGTCGCCTTACGGTTCATGCCGTAGCCAGCCAGATAAACCGGGCGTTTTCCGCCGAGCGCCGGCGTGATGTCGACCTCGGCGTAACCGGCTTCAAGCGATTCGTCGGCCCGAGCGCCGAGTGGCAGTCCGACCATTGCCCCCATCAGGAGCCCCAGCGTGGCGATGCGGATCATCGAAGAATCAGGGGTTCGAGGGGAGTGGCGTGATCCGCTATTATAGGACGCATCCAGGGTTCGCAGGGCGGCAAATCGTGCGGTTCGCTTCCTGACTTCGAACCGGAGAGTCCGGCCCTCGGAAGCGCGAACCCGATTGGTGAATCGGTACAGAGACATTCGTGAGCACTATTCTCGACAAAATTGTCGATACGAAGCGGGAGGAGATCGCCCGCGCGCGCGCGGCGATGCCGCTCGAACGGTTGCGGGACCAACTGGCGGACGCTCCGCCGATTCGTGATTTTTTCGCCCCGTTGGCCGCGGATGGGCCGATCCGCCTGATTGCGGAGGTGAAGAAGGCGAGTCCGAGCAAAGGGGTGATTCGGCCCGATTTCGATCCGGTCGCGATCGCCCGGGATTATGCCGCCGGAGGGGCAACCTGCCTGAGCGTGCTGACCGACGAGGTCTATTTTCAGGGGCGGCTGGATTACCTGCGACAGATTCGCGCCGCGGTCGAGCTGCCGCTCCTGCGCAAAGACTTCATTCTCGATACTTATCAGCTCGTCGAGGCACGCGTTGCGGGGGCCGACGCGGTGCTCTTGATCGCGGAGTGCCTCGACGATTGTCAACTGCGCAAACTGCACAACGAGGCGATCGAACTCGGCCTCGTGCCGCTCGTGGAGTTCTACGAGGAAGCGAACCTCCCGCGGGTGCTGGAGGCGGGGGCGCAGCTCGTGGGCGTGAACAATCGCGACCTGCGGACTTTTGAGGTCGATCTCGAGCACGTGGTTCGCATGCGCCGCCTGGTTCCGGCCGAAACGGTCCTGGTGGGGGAAAGCGGCATCCACACCCGGGAGGACGTGCTACGCTTAGAGATGGCGGGCATCGATGCCATGCTCGTGGGAGAGAGCCTGATGCGGCAGGCCGACGTCCGGACCGCGGTGCGGCAATTACTGGGCGCGAACCAATAGGGCGTCGGGCCGGCGTAGCGATCGCGAGACAGCGGAGAACACGAGAATGCCCGGAATGATGGAGAACCTTTCGACGCTCAACAGCTTCCTGCGCACGATCATTGCAATCGTGGTGATCGGCGGCGTTTCGGCGGCGAGCTACTTCGGCTACACGACGTTCAATGCCAAGGAGATCGAGGCGGCCGCCAAGTCGCGTGAGCTGGCCGATGCCCAGCAGGCGACCGAAATCACGGCGCTGAACCAGGAAGTCGAGAAGCTGGAAACGTCGGTCGCCCTGCTCAAGGTGCGCCGCCGCGTCGCCCGGCTGACCGCCATCGACCAGAAGAAGGACGAAGCGACCGGCAAGCTTCGCTCGCTCGTCGAGTTCGTCGAGCTGAACGACGAGGGGAACCCGCTCGAAACGCCCCGCCAATTCGAGATCCCCGGCGACGAGGTCTACGTTGACGGCTGGCTCGTCAAGTTCGACGACCAGTATGTCGAATCGGCCGACCTGGAACGGGGAACGTCGCTGCTCCTCTTCAAGCGGCTCTTTGGCAACGACCAAAAGCCGGACGACGGCTACCCGCTCGACCAGCACGGCGCCGCTCCCAAGGCCTACGCCCGCGGCGGGAAGATGAGCGACTTCGAGAAGGGAATTTTCGACGACTTCTGGAGCATCGCCAACGACAAGGCTAAGGCCGAAGAAAAAGGGATTCGCGCGATCCACGGACTGGCCGGCTACATCAAAGTGCAGCCCGGGCAGAAATACACGGTCGAACTCGGCTCGACGGGGGATGTGTCGGTGATCCCGGCCGAGGCGGAGAACGAGTGACGCGGGAGATCAGCTCAAGAGGGCGTCGATCACCCTCCCCTCGCTGAACTTCATCGGCCGGCCGATAGGCGTGATGTGTTCGGCCTCGTAATCGATCCCGAGCGCGTGCAGGATCGTGGCGTGGATGTCCTCGACCGGCACCGGGTTGCGGACATCGGCCAGCCGATCGGTTTCGCTGAGCTTCGGCTCGGCGGCCGTTTCGCCGAGGACCCGGCCGCCCGGAATGCCTCCGCCAGCCAGCGCCAGCGTGAAACCGTGCGGCCAGTGGTCTCGTCCGCCAACTGCGTTGACTTTGGGCGTGCGGCCGAATTCGCCCCCCCACAGGACGATCGTCGAATCGAGCAAGTCGCGCTGCTTGAGCTGCTGGATCAGGGCGGCATAGGCCGGATCGAGAATGTCGCAGCGTCCCTTCACCAGCGACTCGTTCTCGGCATGCGTGTCCCAGCCGCCGAGCGTGACTTCGACACACCGCACGCCGACTTCGATCAGTTGCACCGCGGCGAGGCAGGCGCGGCCGAACGGCGAATCGCCAAATTCCTGCCGCAGGCTGTCGGGCGCCGTGCGAACATCGAACGCCTTGAGCTGGTCCGACGACATCATCTGCCGGGCTGCGGCGATGCTCCCGGCGTGCAGCGTCTTTTTGTCGAGCGTCTTCAGTCGTCCGCGGGCGAACGACTTTTCTACGACGTTCTGCAGATCGTCGAGCCGGCGGCGGGCCCGCTCCTCGGAAACGCGCGCGGCGACGTCGGGGATCGAACTGACGGGATCAAACGTTTTGAACGCGTCGAACTGATCTCCCAGAAACCCGCCCCGCGGCGCCCAGGGACCGGGCAGAATCGACACATGCCGCGGGATTTCGACATTGTCCTCTGTCTGGTGGCAGATGATCGCGCCGAGCGACGGATGGACGAGCGTCGGGTCGGGGCGATAGCCGGTCTTGATGTTGTAGGCGGCTCGCTCGTGGTCCCCTTCCTTGCTGACGACCGACCGGACGAGCGACACCTGGTCCATCACCTCGGCGGTGCGCGGGAGCCAGTTCGAGATTTTGATATCCGGGGCGCGCGTGTCGATCGCCTTGGTCACATTGTGAGCACCCGACGAGCCGGGATGGGGATCGAACGTTTCGAGCTGGCTCGGTCCCCCTTCCATATAGAGCACGATCAGGCTCTTGGCCCGGGCTTTCTGCGGTGACTCGTCCGCGGCCAGCGCGAGTTGCTCAGCCAGCGGTGTGAGCCACGCCAGGGCCGCGAGGCCAGCACTCTTGAGCAGCGTTCGGCGACTCCAATGTTCGGCCGAGTGGCAAGCCGGGTCGAGCTCGAGCATGGTCAAACTCCTTCCGCGCGCACAATCGCTAGTGATTCCACGAAAACTCGGTGCTGTTGACGAGCGTCCAGTAGAGGTCCTCGAGCACGAGGGCCCGCGCTTCGCGGTTCCGGGCATCGGGTGCGACTTCTTCAAAACGCGCGACAAAGTGCGCGAGTTCCTCGGCGCTCGGCCTGCGCGAGAGTGTCGTCAGGTAGGCCGCCTCGATCTGCGTGGCCGGGTCGCTCGACAGACCGGCGATTCGCGAGGTCGCGCTCATCAGCGGGTTAGGCTGCGTCCGCTCCTTGACCAGTTCGCCATTCATGAGCAACAGCCGCTGCGGGATCGTTCCGCCGCGAGCGGTGAATTCGTCCTCCCCCAGATCGCCGTAGCGGGTCACAAAGTCGTTCGTCTGGCCGAACTTGACCAGCCGCATGACGATATGCGCTTCGCCATTGATCGTCGTCAGCGACGAGGCTTGAATCAGCGAGCCGGCGACCTGCTCGGGGCGCAAGCGGGTCAGTGGAAACGCCGCCCAACGCCGCTCGTGTTCGGGTAAGATCTCAAACTCGGCCCGGCTGTCGCGTGTGAACGGCTCCGAGCCCGCCATCAGTCGCAAGAGTCGGCGAACATCGTAGCCGTGGGCCACGAAGTCGTCGGCCA
>JALORD010000261.1 GCA_025459145.1 Pirellulaceae bacterium
TGCCGAGTGCCTTTCGGCAGCTACAGCTCTATGCGGCCCTCGGCTTCTCGCCGCCGCAATTTGCCCATGTCCCACTCGTCGTGGGACCCGACGGCCGCCGGCTGGCGAAACGGCACGGCGACTCTCGGCTGGCGACCCTTCGCCAGCAAGGCGTTTCCGCCGAGCGGCTGATCGGTCTGCTGGCCTGGTCGTGCGGGCTGCTGGCAACGCCTGATGCATGCCGAGCGACTGATCTGTTCGCATGCTTTACGCCCTGGCCGGGAAGACTGGCGTCGTTGCCGCGATCGGCTTGGGTTTTTGAAGAAGCCACGCTCGGCTGAAATGGCCGTCATGGGGCCAAGAATCGCTGGTCCGCGGCGAATACCGCTGAGCGGGCGCTCTGCCTAAAGACAAATGCGCTTGAATTCCTCCGCCCTCCGGCGACAATAGGCGGCATGGTTATCCCTCGCTTTACCCTGCTTTGGCTCCTGATCTTGGTGACGGCCAGCGCAGGCGTTTCGTTCGTCCTGTCGTTTGCCCATCAGGGACATGCTTGGGCGCTGGGGATCCTGGCAGGTATGGCGAGTCTGGTCGGGGTACTGCTGCTTCATGCTGCGGCGTTCTCGGTGGCCTGGATCTATACGCAACTGGGATATATGTTCCGCGGGCCGGAGATCGTACGGGGCAACTCCCCATTTAAGCCGGGGACAAAACTGCCAGAAGTGCCTAGCCAGGTGGTCGATCCCGAGCCGCCGGCCATTATGTCGTGACCCCGCGCCGCACAACGCCCGAGGCACAGCATGCCACATATCGATCAAGCGGGTGACGCGGGAGAGAATCAAATGAAACGGTTTCGATCTGCTCCCCGGAAGGCGTGGAGACTCGCGGTAAGGGCACGGGGTTGGTGGGCGTCCTTGCTTGTCGGTTTGGCATGCGCTACTCTCGTCACCGGTCCGGCCAGGGCCGGCACCGGACCAGTTTTATTCGCGCCGCAGCCGGGGGTGAAAATCAAAAGCGGCCTGAAGATGGAGGTCGATTTCCGAGGTGTCGAGGCCAACGGTTATCGTCCGGTACGGGTGACGATCAGCCAGTTGAGCGGAGCGGCGTTTACCGCCGACCGGGCGATTCGCGTGGTGGTCAAGCCGCAGGCTTATGCCGGCAGCCCGACCACGCAAGTCACCGAAATCATCGAGATCGGCGAAGGCGCACTGAGCGGGACGAGCGTCGTCGCGATCCCGCAGAACGGCCAGTGGTGGTCCGCATCGATCGAAGCGTTCGAGGATGGGGATAAAGTCGAGGACTTATCGCTGCCGCACATTGGCTGGCCCGCCATGAATTATTGGGACTGGACCGAGGCCCGGCCGACCATCCTGGCTATCGATCAGGATGTTCCTAAGCGAGTGGACCGCGACACGCTCGTGAACGACTTCAAGTTTCGCGGCGTCGACAAAAATCCGACGCATGGCATTCCCGACCTGCGTCCCCTAATGGCCCTGTTCCCCGATCCCAACCGGGTGCAATTCGTCCCTGGCGCACCGATTAGCGATGCGGCGATGTTGTCGCAAATTGGCGATCAGCCGCGGATCGAAGTCCTGCCGCTCGCCGAGGTCGCTGAGCGGTGGATCGAACTCAGTCAGTACGATCTGATCGTGGTCAGCCTCGCCGACCTGCAGACATTGGCGAAGAATGAGCCGGAGCGCATGGAGTCGCTCAGCGCGTGGGCCGCCGGAGGGCCGGTACTGATCGTTACCGAAGTGGGTGAGGATTTCGCCGGATTGGCCGCAATTGAAACGCTATTGAAGCTATCTGGCCTGGAAGTTGATCCCGAACATCCCGCGATGCGTGGGTGGCAGCCGGCCGACAACCAGAATCATCGGCCGGTTCTGTTGGCCGAGGTACAGGACTACGAAGCGTACGATGATCGGACCCGGTCGACCCAGAATCCGCAGTATGGATTTCAGCCCTACAACGGATTCCAAAATCTGCCGACGTATCGCGGCGGTGGCCTCCCCGCACCGTTGGCGTCCCCAGCCCAGACTCCGTTTGCGGTCCGGCCCATCGCATTCGGTAGGATCGTGGCGCTGGCCGGCGAGGTTCCCCAGGGTCCGGCCGCCGAGGATCAGTGGAAATGGATCCTCAACTCCGTGCCGCGCAACCACTGGACGTGGTATCAGCGGAACGGCTTTTCGATGCACCGGACGAATGACGACTACTGGAGTTTTCTGATTCCTGGTGTCGGCGAGGCGCCGGTGATTTCGTTCCTGCTGCTGGTTTCACTCTTTGCGATTGCGATCGGTCCGCTCAATTACATCCTGTTAGGGCGGGCCAAACGGCTGTATTTACTGTTGATTACGGTCCCGCTAGGAGCGTTCGTCGTGACCGGCGGCCTTTTCGCGTATGCCCTGTTTACCGATGGACTGAGCGTTCGCTTGCGGGCGCGGAGCGTCACCCAGATCGATCAGCCAGCCGAGCGGGCGGTCTCCTGGTCGCGGCAATCGTACTATGCGGCGTTGGCTCCCTCCCGCGGGCTCACGTTTCCCGAAGACTGCACGATTTTTCCGATCGAACATCAGCCGGCGCGGATCCGCAGCAGCGAGCCGCGGAATAAGCTCGCCTGGCGCGATGCCCAGGTTCTGGAAGAGGGTTATCTGGGCGCGCGAACGACGAATCAGTTCATGGTGCTCCGTTCGACCTCGACGGTCCAGCGCCTGGACGTGCGCGAAGGAAACGCGGCGCGAGAGCCGCTGCAGGTAACAAACAACTTACAGATAAATCTGAAGTACCTGCTGTTGCGCGATGGCCAGGGCCGCTACTGGACGACCGACGAGCTTGGCGACGGGGCCTCTGCCGAATTATCTGAGACGACGGTTGCAGACGCCAGTGAGCGGTTGAAAGTTCTCTTGGGAGAGAATCCGCCCGACTTTCCCGAGGGATACGACCCCCAAGTCCACAGCAGCATGCTGAGCGTCCTGATGCCCAACAATTACAGCTTTTATAGCGTCGATGGCGGGACAGTTTCGCCGGTTATGGCGTCGAGCCTGCTGGAAGCGAACCTTGCCCGGGCGATGCATCCTGACAAATTTCCCCTGGACCGCAGCAGCTATGTGGCGATCGGCGGGGCGTCGCCGCTGGTTCCGTACGGCGTGCAGCGAGTCCGCGAAGAAGCCAGCCTGCATTTGATCCTGGGGAATTATTAGCAAGCTCTGACCCAACATTCAACCAACGATCCCTTCTCCTGGGATTTCGTTGTTTTACCTTGTCTCGAATCGCATGATCGCGCACAGTTCGCACCCCATCATCGAGTTTCGCCGGCTGCACCGCTATTTTGGCCTGACGCAAGCGGTACATGACGTGTCGTTTACTGTCGGTCGGGGGCAGGTGTTCGGCTACATCGGCCCCAACGGCGCGGGTAAGACCACCAGCATGCGAATCCTGGCCACACTCGACCTGCCGACGTGGGGGGACGCTTTTGTCGACGGCTTTTCGTGCATCAACGACCCCGACCGAGTTCGCCGCCGCCTGGGATTCATGCCCGACTATTTCGGCACGTATTCCGATGTGAATTGCTACGAGTACCTCGACTTCTTCGCGCGGAGCTATGGCCTCGTAGGACGCGAGCGGCATCGGGCTCTCAAACACACGATGAGCTTTACGCGGCTCGACGAGTTGGCCGAAAAGCCCATCCGCGGCCTCTCGAAAGGAATGAAACAACGGCTCTGTCTCGGTCGGGCGATGATCCACGACCCGAGCGTATTGATCCTGGACGAGCCGGCGAACGGACTCGATCCGCGGGCCCGCATTGAACTGCGGGAAATGATTCGCCAGCTGGCGGCCGACGGTAAAACGGTCCTCGTCAGCTCGCACATTTTGACCGAGTTGGCCGAAATGTGCGATGTGGTGGGGATCATCGAGCGGGGGCAACTCCTGGCAGTCGGGTCAGTGGCCGAGATTCAGAAACAGCAGACTCCACATCGCGAAGTGAAGGTGCGGGTGATCGGCAGCGCGCGGTCTCTCGCTGAATGGCTTGGTGCACGGGCCGATGTTTCGAACGTGAAACTCGAGGGGGAGTTTTGTCGTTTCACGCACGAAGGAGAACGCGAATCGGAGGCCGCCTTACTGCGGGAACTGGTCCTGGCGAACTTCGCGATCTCCGAGTTCGGCAGCCACAGCCAGTCGCTCGAAGACGTCTTTATGGCGGTGACGCGGGGGGTAGTGCAATGAGCAGCGATTCGACCACCGCGACGACCGACCTTGCCGCACTGGGAAGGAGTGCCAAAGGTGACGCACTTCATGATCGCCTCGGACCGGAGAGGGATTCGATCCCCAGCCAATGGTCTCGCATTGAGGACATGCTCGACCGGATCGGCGATCGGCTGAATCCGATTCTGGTCAAAGAAGCGCGGCAGGCGATGAAGAGTCGGCAGTTTATTGTCACCTTCTCGCTGCTGCTTATTTTTGGCTGGCTGTGGACGGTGCTCTACGTAGCATTTGGCGTGCCGGGCATCTTTTACGCCCCGGTCGGTCCCGGCGTGCTCACCGGGTATTACGTTGTGCTGTCGATCCCGCTCCTCATCGTCGTGCCGTATGCGGCTTTTCGCTCGCTGGCGGCCGAGCGGGAAGACGGCACCTACGAACTTCTTTCGATCACGACGCTCTCCGCAGGACAGATCGTGCAGGGGAAATTAGGCAGCGCGCTCTTGCAGATGGTCGTGTATTACTCGGCTCTCGCGCCGTGCATCGCCTTCACCTACCTGATGCGGGGCATCGACGTGGTGACGATCGGGCTCGTCCTGGGCTACACTTTTGTGGCTTCGCTGCTCCTGTCGATCTTTGGCCTGATGATGGCCACCGTCACCCGCTCGCGGCACTGGCAGATTCTGTTGTCGGTCGTGTTCGTGATGGCTCTCTTGGTGTTCGGATTTTTCTGGGATATGGGGGTTATCGCGTCGATCGTCAATTCGGCCGAACTGCCATACACCGAGCCGGTCTTCTGGCTGACGAATCTCTGCATCCTCAGCTTTGCCGTGCCGATCGGCCTCCTCTGTTATCGGATTGCGGCGGGCCAGATCACATTTGCCAGCGAAAATCGCTCGACGCCCATCCGCGTTGTGCTCATGATGCCACAGTTTCTGCTCGTCGGCTGGTTTATCTACTTTTGGGCGGAACTCGATGAAGACGAGGCGATGTGGGTCCTGCCTTGCATTCTCGGGATCTACTGGGTCGGTGCGGGTTCGCTGCTAACCGGCGAAACGGCCCAGCTTTCCCCGCGGGCGATGCGCGAGTTGCCGCAAAGCCTGCTGGGACGGATGGCCTTCACCTGGTTCAATCCAGGGTCGGGGACTGGCTACATGTTCGCCATGCTTAATCTGCTGGCGGCTCTTTTGGTGACCCTGGTTGCCGTCAGCTTCGGCCAGATGCTCAAGGACCCTGCAATGCTCGATCCGCTCGGCGGATGGGCGCGCCGGTTGTTCATCAGCCTCACGACGAATATCGAACCGATCCAACAGGTTCCCGACCTGGGGGAATGGATCCCGATGGTTGTGTGCATCTTCGGCTACGCGGCCGGATACTTGGGCCTGGGTCGAATTGTGACGCTGATTGCCCGCCGCGCGACGCACGTGAGCATGCTGGCGACGTTCCTCTGCCACGTGATCATTATCACAGGAGGTGTGTTGCTTCCACTGCTCCTGCAAGCGCTAATAAGTTGGGGCGACTTCAGCACATTCGAGTACACTTCGTTGCAGCTGACTAACTGGATCTGGACGCTGTACGAGACGATCGATGCGCCCGGGACGGGGCTGCCCACGTACGCCTGGGTAATCGTGGGAGTCGTGGGGACGGTCGTTCTGCTGATCAATCTGCTACTCACCGCCCGAGAGGTCGAACATGTCCGGCTGAAAGCTCCCCGCCGCGTGCAGGAAGACGAGGCGGCGCTACATCCCGTGATAGCCAAGCCGCACAAGAATAGCCCGTGGGATTGAGTTCAGCTGTTCGCAGTTCGCCTACGTGTCGTCGCGAGCGTCTGTTGTCGCGCCGTCGCAGCTTGCCGTCTCATCGCCGGGGGAACTTGCGATGGGCGTTGCACCGGGGGGAGGCGTACCGCCGCCGGCACGAACGTATTTCGCCCGCAGCTGGGCGTACTGCTCGGGCGTGGGAAAGTCGACCGTCGTGTCGCCGCCGAGAACCGCCTGTTCGAACAGCCTTTCGAGGAACGGTCGACACCAGCCGCAGCCGGTTCCGGCGCCAAAACACTCGGCCAGTTGGGCGGGACGCTTCGGCTTTTCAATCCGGATGAAGTTGACGACCTTCCGCCGTGAGACGTGAAAGCAGAGGCACAGTTCATCGTCGGGATTCATCGAGCGTGTCTCCGCGGGGAACGTGCGACGAGGACTCGTCTTGCCGCCGCGGAGCCCGTGTGAAACAGCGGCTCCCCGAACTGTTCGCGGCCAAACTCGGCGATGAGTTTGTGTGTGTCAGGGGCCTGCAGAAAATCGGCCAGCTTGCGGGCGGCAGCGGTTTGCCGATGCGGGTGCTTCTGAGGATGGACAACAAGCACGGCGTATTGGTTGACGAGTCGCGGATCCCCGGCATGCACGATCGACAGGTCCGATCGCTTGCGCTGTGCAAGCCACGTTCCCCGATCGGCCAGGGTATAGGCTTGCAACTCATGCGCTACACGTAAGGTGTGCGCCATTCCTTCACCGACCGAGACGTACCAAGCGCCGGCCGGATCGATTTGCAATTCCTCCCACAAACGCTGTTCGACCTTGTGCGTACCGGAATCGTCGCCTCGCGAGACGAACTGTGCCAGGTCGGCATCGCCTCGACGCCCGATTTCCAGGGCCTGGCCGGTTCCCACCGCGACGAAGTCCACGGAGATTCCCGTTTCTTCGCGAAACCGGGGAATCAGCACATCGAGCAGACTGCTATCGCGGGCGCTGGTCGTTGTGGCGAGGACGAGCGCGGGTGGCGAGGAGGCTGGCGGAGCAGCCCGCTGGACCACCGA
>JALORD010000262.1 GCA_025459145.1 Pirellulaceae bacterium
CCGTGTTCCTCGTGGTAGTGACCCGCCTGATTGCCTCCATTCGTCCCGCGTGAGCGTATGAAAGACACTCGGTACCACTGAGGGCACCCGGCTTCACGGCGTCGTCCTAACGTCGCGTGCCCGCGAGAGTTACGTCGCCTAGGCTAACCACTGGAAATGAGATGCCCAATAGTCCACAAAGGACTGCAGCTCCGAAGCCTACGCCGCCCGCCAGTCCGCCCGCGTGAACCCGATCTTCGGTTCTGTAAAAATCCGCTCACCCCGACTTGAGGAGAAGGATTCAGGCGGTCGGCGATGCCTGGGAAGCGTTGAGCTGGGGAAGGGAGATTGCTGGGCCTCGGGTTCGGCGAGAAGCGGTGGGTGTCATCCCGCAGCCTTTATGCCGCCGGTTTGATCGCCCCTTTGGGCGTCCGCAGGTTGAAGAGGCCGAAGATTTCGTGCTGCGAGAGGCCGGCGCTGGCTGGGGCGGCGGTTTGGCCGATCACCTGGTCGAAGATGTCCCGCTTGTGGTTCAGGACGTCGTTGATCCGCTCTTCGATCGTCCCCATCGCCAGCATGCGGGTGACGGTGACCGCGCCGGCGGCGCCGATCCGATGGGCCCGATTAATCGCCTGGTCCTCGACAGCCGGGTTCCACCAGCGGTCGAACAGGAACACGTATTCGCAGAACTGCAGGTTGAGCCCGACGCTCCCCGCGCCGTAGCTCATCAGGATGACGTGCTTCGACTTGTCTTCTTTAAACTGTTTGAGGACGCCGTCGCGCTGCTTCGAGGGGACTTTGCCGTGGTACTGCAGCGGGCCGAACCGCCTCAGCTGCAGGTCGAGGATCTCCAGGCACTTGACCCACTGGCTGAAGATGATCGCCTTCTTGCCGCTGGCGGCGACTTCTTCCAGGTCGGCCTCCAGCCGTTCGAGTTTGCAGCTGGCTCCGGTGGCCGGGTCAAAGTTGCAGATTTGCTTCAGCCGGAGGACGAGCTCGAAGACATGCTGGATCGTGATCGAATCGCCCATCGCATTGAGCTGCATGACCCCTTCGTTTTCGGCCATTTCGTAGGTCGCCCGCTGTTCGGACGAGAGATCGAGCTCGGCGTCGCGATAGAGCTTCGGCGGCATATCGGTGAGCACCATGTCCTTCGTCCGGCGAAGGATATGGTCCTGCACGAGCTCGCTCAGCCGCTTGGGCCCGAGGCCGGGCCGCAGGTAGCCGGGCGAGAGGAATTCGAAAATGCCGACGAGGTCGTCGGGCGAATTTTCGATCGGCGTGCCGGTGAGGGCCCAGTTGCGCGTGCGCGAGATTGAGCGGACGATCTGGCTCGTGGTGCTGCCGGTGTTTTTGATCCGCTGCGCTTCGTCGAGGACGACCAGGTCAAACCGCAGGCCATCGTCGAGCACCTCCCGGTCCCGCATCAGCAGTTCGTAGTTGGCGATCTTGACTGGCGCGTCTTCCTGGGTCCATTGCCAGCGGCGTTTGGTTTGTTCCCCTTCGATGATCGTGATCGGAATCTCGGGAGCCCACAGGCTGAACTCGCGCTGCCAGTTGGTCACCAGCGGCTTCGGGCAGACGAGCAGCACCGACCGGATCTCGCCCGAGCGGAGAAGCATCCGCACCGACGTGATCGCCTGCATCGTCTTACCGAGCCCCATCTCGTCGGCCAGGACGGCCGAGTACCGCGGGTAGAGGAAGGCGACCCCCTGGTACTGATACGGGAACGGCTCGAACGGAAAGTGCAACGCGTCGGATTGAACGAGCGACTCGAGCGGCGGCTGCAGGACGTAGTACAGCCGATCTTCGAGCTTGATGATGTCGCCCGGCGGCTTGATGCGAGTGAGCGGCGGGCGCTGCGGGGCGGTGTCATCGGCATCGGCATTATGGGCCGACGGCGATTGGTCGCTTGGTGCGGGCCGGGCGATCGTCGCGGCGGGTTTGTCCTTGGCCGGAGCAGGCGGCTTCGCGGCGACGAACGTGGGCGCTTCGGGAAAGGTGAAGCTGATCACGCGCGGCGCGACTCGCGGCACCTTGAGCGTCATCACGCGGGGTGGCAGCTCGCCCATGGGAAACAGTCCCGAGCGAACTTCGACCTTCGGCACGCGGGACAGTGCCGCCGCGAGTCCGGCGGCGAGAGGCTCGGCGGCGAGTTTCAGATCGGTGCTGCGGGTGGCGATCTGCATCGGGTTCTCGCGGTGCGGCTTTCCCGGCGGTGGGACGGACCGGGAGGTCCGTCCTACGAGCGTTTTACGCCGCGCGGGCTGTTTTTTGGGCTTCCTCGAGCGCTTCACGAATGCGGGCAAACGGCTCTCCCAGGTCGAGGTGATCGGCCTGCGACGGCCAGGCGCCGCGAATTGCCTGTTCGTCGGAGCGGTAGGGCGCCGGCAGGATGATTTCACTCGATCCGAGCGCGATCCGCGGCAAGGCGGCGGCGGAGGCTGGGTCAGTCCTCGCCAGCGAGGACTCCTCCGTCGCCCGCTTGCCCTGTGAAAGATGCTCGGACTGCACGATGAGCGCCACGGGCAAATGCGTGTGGTCGCGAACTGCCAGCATCGGCTCGCTATCGGTGCATACCAGCAGCGGCGCAAGCTTGGATTTTGCCAGCAGAGTCTGGCCGATCAGCTCGCCGAAGAGGAACGGCCTTAGCGTCGGGCCGTACAGGATTTCTTGGGCCCGGTTCGCCTTCACCGGAGCTGTGCAGTGGAATTCGAGCGGCCGGCCCGCCGCATTGAGGAGCAGATAGCCTCCCAGGAGCCCCTGTTCGGCATCCTCCACAACGGTGAGAAACCCCAGACACGGTACCGGCTTGGCGGCATTGTTCATACGAACTTGGCAAGTACGGCAAGGGAGCGAGTCGCAAAGTGGATAGGGCAAAGATGTGGAGCGGCCAATCGACTCGCCTGCAGGCAAGACTATCGAACCGCTGGGCAGCCCGTCTTTAACGGCGGTGCGGGCCGTGCTGCCTCTCGCGGTGGTCCGCAAAGTCTGTGCGATCGTCATCAATTACCATCTGCTCGACTTTCGCGCTGGGCGTGTGTATGTTGAGGTTACTCTCCTGCAAATCGTCCCGCCTGTTGATGCAACTTCCCTGAGTGCCGCCACGGCGCTAGAGCCAAGGCGCTGGAGCAGTTTGAGGAATGGCCAAGCAACCGCGCGAATTCCCTGCGATGTTCAGCATCGATGTCTCGTCGGACGCCTCCGCCCCGCAAACGGATGGGTCGATCGACGCGAACGAATTGATCTGCGTCCTCTTGCGGCAACTGGTCGAAGGACAGCAGCGCGAGATCAAACTGCTCGAAGAGATTGCCCACAGCGTCTCGCACCACCACAAGCAGCGGCAGGCAGAAATCGCCAACTGGAAAGAGCACAACCCGGACCTCGCCCGGAGCTGCCGGATCGCTGCCGAGGCGCTGGCCAAAGTGCAGAACCAGTACATCCACAATCTGACTGAAGAGATTGCCGACAGCCGCGAGTCGTTCGATAGCGACTTCCTCTTGAGCGAGTTCGTCGATCGGTTTGGGCCGCGGCTGTCGCATCTGAACGGCCTGTTGCAGGTCATGGCGCAGCTCGCCGCGCCGAATCAGCCGCCGGCGGGTGCGCCGCAGTAGGCGTGCGTCGGATACGCGAGCTTCCCTCTCAAACCGGCACAATCGTCGCCTCAAGCGTCTTCAGGTCGACCACCGCAATCGAGTGCGGATTGGCCCGATAGAGGGCTCCCGGATTGAGGACTGTCGTGGTTCCGAGCTGTTCGATCCGCGCCAGATGCGTGTGGCCGTAGCAGACGAGGTCGTACTTGCCGGGCACTCGCGCCGCACGGAACTGCTGCTCCAGGTGGCTATGCAGCAGAGCGATCCGCCGGCCGGCGAGCTGGATCTCGCCGAAGAGGCCGTGGCAGGTCTGGCCCGCCGCTTCGATTGCGGCCCGCAGCTCCCGGTGGTCCGGATCGCAGTTGCCAAAGACGTAGTGCGCCGGCCAATTCTTCAAGAGCGGCGGAATCTCAGGCGAACCGATGTCGCCGCAGTGCAGCACCGCTTCGACTTCGAGCGACTCGAGCATCCGCACGCCGGCCAGGGCGTTAAGCGTATGACCGTGCGTGTCGCTGATGACGCCGATGCGCATGGTGCGAGGGCGAAGAAGAGGCGTGGGGAATCGCGGAAACGGCCGACGGGGCGCGAACTTTCAGTGTAGCGAATGTTGGCGGATCGCAACCGGCCCCGCGGTGGGGTGTTGCCGGATAGCAACGAGGCGAGTTTGCACCCGCAAGCGACGAACAGCCGCTAAGTGCTTGGCCCGCAGCAGCTTGCAAAGAACCAGGAGGCCGAGCCACACCTTGGCACCCGGGCTGCATTACCGAGGGTGCGTAACAGCCGTGGCGCCTTCCCCGGCCCACGTCCCCTCGGGCCCGGGGAGGCCCACGGCTGTCGCGCCTGAAGCTTTCGAGTACGAGCACACGCACCACTTCGTCAACGATCGAGCAATATCGATGCATACCCGCGACCTGGCTGAACTGGCGGCACGAGTGGCAGTGATGGGACCCGCCCTCATTCGCGGGAGCGAGCCGGTCTCGGAAGCTGCCAATCAGGCGTACTGGGCCGCGTCGCGGTGCCGGCTGGACCGCTGGTCGCGGCTGCTGCGACGTTTGGCCGACGCCCAGGCAACGCTCCCTCGTCCCGCGCCGCTCGCGTGGGTTCGCATCCGGCCGGTCCTCGAAGAAATCCTCGTGGGCGAATTGCTGGCCCGGATTTGGGGAGCTTACTGTCGGGCAGCCGATCAGATTCGGGGCCGGGCCGATCTCGAGCCCGTGGCCCAGAACGTTCTCGCCGGGCATCATGAGGCCCGCCGACGGCTCTTGCAATTGCTCGCGGCGGGCGATTTCTTTGATGTCTCGGAAGCAACCGCGCTCAATCATCTGCGGCAGCGCGTCGAGCGGTGGTGCGACATGCTGCTGGCCCATTTGGCGATCGATGTGGAGATTGCCGACTTTGCTTTCGAGCCGGAGCGCGCGGGGCAGTTTGCCGCCGATCTGGATGTCGAGACCGTCGCGACCGATCGCAAGTTCACGGGACAGCTCGTGGTGGCCGCCCTTCGCGGTGCGTTCGAGACATGCCTGGCCGACGAGAATCCGAATCGCGATCTGAACGCGCGGCTCGGCAATGCGGTGCTCGACTCGCTGATCGCGCAGCCGGGCGAGCCTGCGACTCACACACCGTCGATCTGGGTCGAACGGCTGGCGAATCTGGCCGACGACGCGCAAGGCATGGTCGACGAACTGTTGCGGATCGACGACGAACTGGCGGTGCGGTTCTGATGTTCGCACCAACGACGAAGAACGCTTACACGAGCCCTAGCGCCCAGTCCTAGTCCCCCAACCCAGTCCCTCGCCCCTCCCTTTCTCCCCTTCTCCTCTAGGCCGGCCGCCAACAGGTTTCGTACACTAGAGGGGCTCGACGGCCCGTGGTTTAGCGGAAAACCACCGAGCAGGACCGCGGAGGCGGAGTCAATGCTCACCACGACCCACCAGGACATCCAGCTGACGCTTACCAACGGCGGCAATCCGGCCCCCTCGGAGCCGAACGAGCTCGTGGCCCGCTACGAGGCGTTGCTGAGCGAACGCCGGCTCAACTGGACGAATCACCTCCGGCTCTTGCAGTTGCTCGGTTCGGGTGGACAGGGAGTGGTGTACCTGACGCACTTGCGCGGGACCGACGAGTTCACGCTTCCCGCCGCGATCAAAATTTATTCGCCCGAGCGGTTCGACGATGTGGCCGCTTACGACGAGGCGATGGTTCGCGCCGGACGCACGGCCGCGCTCATCGCTCAGATTCAGCACGATAATCTGCTGTACGTTTACAACTTCGTCGAGCGCGACCGCATTCGCATGCTCGTGATGGAGTGGATCGACGGGTACGACCTGTGCCGGCTGCTGGTGCCGTCGATGCTCGAGCGGATTCGCGTCCGGGTGAGCCAGCGGCGATGGGAATACGTCAATCAGGTGATTGTGACGACGGGTCCGCAGCAGCCGCGGATGAAGGCGGGCGTGGCCGTGGCAATCGTGCGCGATTGCCTGAACGCCCTGGCCGCGCTGCATCGGCACGGGATCGTCCACGGCGACATCAAGCCGTCGAACATCATGCTCAAGCGGACCGGCATCGCCAAGATCGTCGACATCGGCTCGGCCTTCGAGCTGCGCGATCCGCCGCGGGTCCGCTCCTGCACGCTGGCGTACTCGGCTCCCGAGGTGCTGGAAAACCGCGAGACGACGCCGCGGAGCGATCTCTGCTCACTCGGCTATGTGCTCATCGAATTACTCGCCGGCCGGCAGCCTTTTGCCGGGCTCACCGACCTGCGCGAATTGCTCGAAGCCAAGCGGACACTGCCGCTGCGGCTGCACGAGATTCTGCCCGACGACGTCCTGCGGTGCGAACTCTTGTGCAGTTTTATTCGCGGGATGATCGCGCCCGATGCCCTCCGCCGCTTTCCGAGCGCTGAGGCGGCGGAACTGCTCAAGGAGGGGGCCGCGGCGTTTCACCGGCAGCTGGTGATCGGCAACCTGGCGAGTGAGTACGACAACGAAATCCGCCTCTGGCTCGAAGAGCTTAAAGAGCTCGACGCCCAGGACGACCTGACGAGCGAGGCAGCGTGAGCGCGATCCTGCTGTCGAACGAACTGATGCTGTCGAGCCAGGTGCTGGGGGCGGGGCGGGCGATTGGCCTTCCCGTGGTGCTGGCGGCCAGCGGTGCGGCGCTCGCGGAAAAGATCTCGCCCGAGTGCCGCCTGCTGATGGTCGAACTCTCGCTGCCGGGGGTCGATGTGGCCGAAGTCGTCCGGCTACGCAATGAGCATGCCCCGCAGGCGGCAATCGTCGCGTTTGGTCCGCACGTCGACGAAGAGACGCTCGCCGCGGCCCAGGCGGCTGGAGCCGATCTTGTCCTCAGCCGGGGCCAGTTTCATCGCCAGTATGCGGAGCTGCTGCGTCAGGCGGCGGGGGCG
>JALORD010000263.1 GCA_025459145.1 Pirellulaceae bacterium
CACCTGATTCGACGAAATCGCGTACCCCAGGCCCACATTGACCCGCCCCCGCTCTTGAAAGCTGCCGCGGCCATTGATACCGATCACTTCCCCCTGCAGGTTGAAGAGCGGGCCGCCCGAGTTGCCCGGGTTGATCGAGCTGTCGACCTGAATGCAGTTCCCGTAGACGAGTTGGTTGAGCCCCGAGCCTTCCTGAAAGCGGTGCACGCCGCTGACGATGCCGAGTGTGACCGTCGGCCGCTGATCTTCGGCCAGCGTGAACGGATTGCCCATCGCCATCGCCCAGTCGCCGACGCGAACTCGCTCGCTGTCGCCCAGCGGCGCGGTGGGAAACGGCTCTGTTCCCGCCAGCTGGATGATTGCCACGTCGCCCCCCGGATCGGTGCCGATCAGCTTCCAGCGATACAGCTTGCCGTCGGCCAGCCCCGCCCAGCCGTTGTCGCCGGCAGCCGCCACCACGTGGTGATTGGTCAGGGCATAGCCAGCCGGATCGAACAGCACACCGCTGCCGCCCCCTTGCCGGTCGTTGCCGTAAATGGCGACGACCGCGCCGTAAACCGAGTCGATGGCGCGAATGCGGGCCGCCTCGGCCGCTTTGACAGCGGCCAGATCGCTGGATTCAATCGCCGATGCCGGTTCGGCGGCGCGGGCGCTCGATCCGAGAAAGCCACTGCTGCCGAGGCCGACCGCCAGCAGCAAGCGAAGGATCCAGAAGTCGCGCATGGCCGTTCGTTTCGCCTTCACGAGTATCGCCCCAGCTTGAGTGTCGTCCTTCCCGCCGTGATCGACTGCCTTGTGCTACCGAAGCGCGCTACTCGCCCCGCACCATCCGGACATCGCACCAGTTAGCGTGATCGGCCAGGTCGAGCCCGGCCCCCGGCTCCACCACCAGCGTGATTTCGTCGTACGCGCGAATTTCAACGCGCATCTCAAACGGCGGATCGGTCCCCTTCATGCGCCGGCTGAAGATCGACTGGCCGTCCCCGAGGACGCGAAACAGGCAGTCCCCCTTGCCGTCGGTCCCGGCATCGATGCCGATCGTGGCCACGAGCAGGTCGTACTCGCGGCCCGACTCAAACGAGAGCGCCGAGCGGGCATGCACACCGATTCCCTTGTCGTACGTCCGGCGGGCCGCCGTTCCGCTCCCCGCGGCCAGCTCGAGCGGCTTTCCCGTGACCGCCCTGTCGCGCTGCCAGGGGCGGGGCAGCGTCACCAGAACCGCTTCGTCGACCGCCGTCGGCTTCAGGTCCGACAGGAACGCCTCCCGGCTGGAACGAATATCGATGCGGGCGACTGCCGACCAGGGAAGCGCGACCTCGCTATCGCCCGGCAACTTGCACGACAGCGTTCCGTCCTGGAGGCTGGCCACCGCGGCCGAGAGCTGGCTGCCATCGCGCAGGTGGATCGTCGCCGGCGGCGTGGGATCCTCGGCCTGAGCCTGAGCCAGGACGATGCCAAACAGCTGCGAGCGGGGAAGCTTCCGTTCCTGACCGTCAATTTCGAACGTGAGCTCTTCGGAAGTTAGCCCCGCGATCAGACCAGAAATGCTTTCCGGCTGGCCCTCGACCAAAAAGTAGATGCGGTCGCTGTCGGGCGAGGGAGCGGCGATGGATTTGTCGAACTCAGGACTCGCCGCGGCTGGGTCGAACCGGATCGCGCGGATGGCGTCGATCGGTATCGAAAGGGGCGGACCAAACGTCCACGTGAGCTGGCAGGCGTCGTCGGCCAGAGTGACCGATTTGCCCCCCATGTGGCCACCGCCGCGCAGCTCGATCGCGACGACCGGCTTGGGGCTGTCGGCTGCGGGCTCCGCGACTCCGATCTTTCGCAGGTCGTCGAGCGCGAGGCCCGTCGGCAATCCCGGCCCCGACAGCTGGCCGTTAGCAATCGACAGCGTGCTGGTGGAGAGGGACTCGCCGCTGAGCTTGGTCAGCGTAAGCGGCTTTGCCGATTCATCCTGGCCCGTATCGTTTTGAGCCCAGCTGGCCGGCGAGATCGCCAGAATCAGAATGCCCGCGAGCAACAGGCTTCGGCCAACGAGATCAAAAAGGCGCGGATGATTCATACCAACACTATAGTCCGACGGCGGACCCGCTGCCGCGCCTTGGCTGCCGCCGCGGGCCGAACCCAAGAGCGGCGCCCCGTTGTCAGTCGAGCCTAGCCTTCACTGTCGTCGCCGAAGCTCTTGTAGTACTGCTCGATGAGTTGCTGGTAGCGGGCGGGGAATTTTTCCTTGATGGCGCTATACACCGGGTCGCGCTCTTTGTCGCGAAGGTTGCTCCACGGGCTCCGCGGTCCGCCGCGCTGCAGGCGCTTCACCGTATCGGTGTCGATCCCCTTGCTCCCGCCGCCGCTGCTGCCGCCTTGGCCCTGTCCCTCACCCTGAGCCTGACTTTCGCCCTCGCCTCCCTTGCCTTGCTTCTTGCTTTGGCCTTGGCCCGAGCCGCCACCTTTGCAGTTGCACTCACGCTCTTCGGCCTCTTTGATCAGTTTGGCGAGAATCTCGACGATCTTCTCCTGCTGTCCGCGGGTATCGTCCCCCGTGTCTTCCAGCGCCAGCTTTCGTCGGCTGAACTCCATGCGCAGCGAAACATCGCTCAGCGTCCCTTCGGCATACAGTTTGAGCTGCTCGAGCTGTCGGAACGCTCCGACCCGCATCCGCTCGGGCGCTTCGGGATAGAGCGTGAGGAATTGCTCCAGCGACTGGGTCGCTTCCTGATGCCGCAGCAGGGCGACTTCCGCGACCCCCTGCAGGAACAGCACCTCGCCCCCATAGCCGGTCTGCCCGTTCCATTTGCCTTGCAGGTCGGCCAGGAGCGGCATCGCGTCTTCAAAACGCTCGTCGAGCAGGTACGCCCGCGACAGGAAGTACGAGGCATCAGCCGCGAGATACGGGCTCTTCGCTTCGCGGAGCTTGGCGAGCGTGGCAATCGCCGCGCCGAGATTCTCCTCGCCCAATTGCGCGAGCGCCTCCTTGTACTCCGGGTGCAACACCTGGAGGACCTCGGTGATGATCGACGATTTGCCGTCAACATCTCCGCGAAGCGAGGTCACGATCGCCTCGGCGGCCTTTTTCTTGTCGGCGGGAATGGCTTCATCCGCTTTCACCGCGCTCACAAAATCGTCGAGCACCTGATCGAGGCCGACGCGCCCTTGGGCGGCAACGGCCGGGAGCGCCCCGAGACCCACCACCAGGAGCGAAGCAGCCAGCAGCGTAAGGCAAGCGCGAATCGACATGGAAATCCTCACAACTCGGCGGAGGGAAAACGCGTTTCTCGTCAGGAACTCGTAGTTTAGGGGGATCGGGGCGTGTTAGGCAACTTCTTTCTGCAACAGTCGCCTGCCTTACTGCCCCCGCTCCAGGATTCTGATCGTCATTTCGGCAATCTCCGACTGACGATTGGCGATCGTTTGCACCTCGTTTTTCAGATTTTCGTCGAGGGGCCCTTCCTTGGTCCGCGTCGTGGCGACCGACGTTGTGCGGCGATTGATCCGCATCTGAGCGGCCCGAAGCAGCTTGAGTTCCGCGGAGTTCGGGAAGAGGGGCGGTTCGCCGCCGCCGCCTCCACCACCCCCGCCGCCGCTCCCTTCTTTCTGCTGTTGGGCCTGTTGGAGCGCCTCGATCAACTCCTCCAGCGTCGACTCGATCTCCTTCTGCAGCGAGTTGGTGAAGGCGTCGGTCCGCGAGCTTTCCAAAAGCTGCTTGACCGTCAACATGTCGTCCCGGACCTGACCGACCACATCAGGAAACACGACGCTCGTCCCGTCGTCGAGAATAATGTCGAGCGCCTGCTGGGCCGATTCGGCGAGCGCCCCTTCTTCCACCGCGACCTTCCCCAGTGCGAGCCGATCGGTACGCTTGAGCTCGCCGCTTTCCTGGCGTTTCTTTTCGAAGACGGCCGTGTCGAGCGTCGCTTTCTGCTGGCGGGCCAACATCTCGCGGAATCGCTGCTCGAGACGAGCGAGCTTTTCAAGCTGCGTTTCCTCGCGGAGCTGCGCGAGCCGCTCTTCGATCTCCTGCAGCGCCTCTTCGAGTTCTTTGATCGACTTGGCCTGCTTCCGCGCGGCATCGCTCGGGTCTTGCTTGCGCAAACCGCCCGACGCCTGCTGCATCGACTTCTGCGCCTGCTGCACTTTCTGCTGACCGGGTTGAGGCTTGCCGCCGCCACCGGCCTGGCCTTCGCCCCCAGCGGCAGCGCCAGACTCTTGCATCTTCTGTTCGAGCTGCGCCGCTTGGTTGCTGATATCGTCTTGCTTCTGCGCCATCTTCTCGAAGGCTTCCGGCGGCAGCGAGGCGATGCGGGCCTGCTCGCGCTTCAGCTCGGCCAGGGCCCGCTCTAAATTCGCGACCGCTGTTTTCTCATCGTCGCTCGCCGCTTTCCCTTTTCCTTCGAGCAGCTTCTGCTCGGCGGCCTGCTGATTTTGGATCGCTTGCTGCAGCGGCTTTTCACCCGGCTCGGAGGGGCGCGGAGGACTGCTCGCTGCGGGAGGCTGTTCGCCACCCGCCTCGCCCGGCTGACCAGTGCCCGGCTGGCCACTGCCTGGTTTCCCTTCGCCGGGTTTCCCCTCACTAGGTTTCCCCTCACCGGGTTTTCCTTCACCGGGCTTTCCTTCACCAAGTTTCCCCTCGCCGGGCTTCGCTTCGCCCGGTTTCCCGGCTTGTGGCTCGCCCGAGGCGTCGGCTGGCCCCGCCCCCATCGGTGCAGCGTCTTTCGGCTCGTACGGACCCTTCTCGTCCCCGGCTTCTTTGGCGATCTGGTTAGCGATCGATTCGGCCTTGTTCCGAACGTCGGTCTGCTCGCCGGCAATCTTGCCCAGCGTCTCCACCGGCGCGGCTCGCGAGGCCTCTGTCGTTTCCAGGACCTTCTTCTGCTCGGCGATCACCGACTCGAGCGCCTGAATCTTGGCCTGCAGGGCGGCCAGCGTCTCGTCCTTCTGCGCGACCTTGTCGCTCTCGCGCTTTTCGCCCCGTTCCTTTGTGATCAGCTCCTCGATCTGCTTCTTCCACTCGCTCAGCCGTTCGAATTCCTCGCGGTTCTTGTCCTTGTCGCTCTTTTCATCGAGCAGAATTTCCAGCAGCGTGCGGATGTCGACGAGAACCCCCTTTTGCCCGTCGACCGCCGCATCGAGACGGGCCTGATCGAGCATCTTGGTGATGTCCCCCATGCGCTGCTGAAGGAGCATTTCCTTGGCCTTCTCGTAGGTCTCCTTGAGCTTCTGGGCTCGTTCCGGCTCGCTCTCGCCGATCGCTTGCTGCAGCGTGCGGAATTTCCGCTCGAGGTCTTCCATCAGCCGTTCGACCCGCTGCTGCCGCACGCCCAGGGGCGTACTGCCGGCGGTGTTGGTCGCCGGAGCGGCGGGGCTAGCTGCGGGCTCCGCACGCTCGCCAGCCGGAGTGGCTTCGGCCGGAGCCGCGGGTTGCCCGTGAGCCGCCGGTCCTCCCCAGGCGACCAGCCAACCGACCCCCAGTGCCAGCATGACCCAGACAGCGGAGCGTGACATGCGGTTATCCTTCAGCTAGGTGGCGTGCACCGACGAAACAGCCCTTCGGTCGATCCGCTGGCTGGTTAGTTCCTTAGACAGGCGAGAAGTTCGCGCCGTCTACCAATATGACGGGCGAAACACCCCGTCGTAAAGCGACTTTTGTAACAGCTGGGCAAACGCCCACTCCACTGCGGATCGCGGCCTCTATTGCTGCCAGCTGCGCGAAACTTGGCTCGCCCTGGGGGGTTATTAGGAATGGTCCCCTGGGACGTACTTCGTTTCGGCGGTGTAAGTTCGCGAGTCAGCTATTCGATTGTTGCCTGATTCCCAAGAACCAACCCCACCAAATGATGGGGTCATCGCGGGGCGGAGTAGTGCTAGTCTGTTCATGTGTTCGCGTTTACTTCATCGCATCTAGCGCAAACACGTACACCACTCGGTTTTCCTTCGCGCGAGTTAAGATGAAAGAATCTTGCCGCTCGCCGGGGAGTAGCAGTTTTTTTGGGTCAGTTCATTCTGCGCGCCGCCATCCCCGGCTGCTCGTTCACGATTGTCATTAGGACTGGAGATCGCTTCATGTCGCACGCCTTCCGCCATCTGGCCGCGGCGCTTTTGCTGGGTGCGAGCCTCGGGATTGTGAGATCGCCCGCCTGGGGAGCCGATGCGACGTTTGTGGGTGTGCTGGCGACGGCCGTCGAGCCCGACGCCGTGAAGGCGCTCGAGCTGTCTGACGAGGTGCGCGACAAGCTCATCAAGCTGGTCGACGAGCGCGAGGTCGAGGCAACGAACCTGGCCCTGGAAATCAAGGACTTGCCCGCCGCCGAACGGACCGCCCGGCTCCAGCCGTTCGTCGCCGAATCGGAACGGCTGGGGATGGAACTTTTGACCGACGTGCAGAAGACGAAGCTCGGCCAATTGCGGATCGCCAAGCTGGGGATGCTGGGCCTGGGAGATCCGCAGATTGCGGGTCAACTGGCGATCGATCCGGAGAAGCAGCCGGCGATCGACAAGATTCTGGCTTCCTATAAGGAAGTGCTCGCCACGGGCTCCGACGTACAGAAGAGCACCGCGAAGAAAATCTACGAAGGACAGCTCGCCGCCCTGCTCACTCCCGAGCAAAAGGCGAAGTGGGAAGAGCTGGCCGGTCCGATGCTGGCGGTCGTCACGGCGCAAAACGCCGCGGCTGCTGCGGCCAGTGCGTCCCGCGCTTCGCCGCCGGGAGTGATCACGCCGAGTTCGCCAGGTCGAGCGGGGAGCAGCCTGCGTCCGGAGACGGTGGCTCAGATGGGTGTGCCCGCCGAGAAGGGCCCCAACGGCGAAATCCTGCTGCAGTTCAATTTCAACTATGCCCCGTGGCAGAACGTTCTGGAGTGGTTTGCCACACAGGCCGAGTTGTCGTTCACCGCCGATGAATGGCCGCAGGGGACGTTCAATTACACGACCGACAAGCGGAAGTACACGCCCGAGCAGGCGCTCGACCTGATCAAGATGTTGATGCTGTTTAACATAGCGAATGGCCCGGTCCCCACTCCGTGGGTGCCAATCAAAAAGCCCGAAGAGCTTGACAACCTAGGTGAATTCGAACTCGTGAGCTGCATCTTCCAGCTTTCGCGAATGGCTCCGGAAGATGCAGAAATCGAGGCCCGCAAACTGGTGGGTCCGCTGGGGTCGGTCGTTTTGCTGTCGAAAGCCAAGCAGCTGTATGTGGTCGAAACCGTCAACAAGCTGCTGGCTATTCGCAACATGATCGAGGCGGTCGAGAATCCCGAGGTCAAAGACGAACGACTCGAGATCATCAAGCTGCAAGTCTTGCTCCCCGC
>JALORD010000264.1 GCA_025459145.1 Pirellulaceae bacterium
CGCCGCCCGCGACGCTGGCGGACCGTTTAAGGACCTCTATGATTTCTGCGAGCGGGTCGATTCGTCAGGGGCCAGTAAGGCCACGATCGAAACACTGATCAAGGCCGGTGCGTTCGATAGCTTCGGCGCTCGCCGGGCGCAGCTCGCGGCAATCATCGATCGGGCGGTGCAGGCGGGGCAGTCGGTTGCTGCTGATCGCAAAAGCGGTCAGAAATCCCTTTTTGGCGGGCTCGACGAAGAGGAGACGCCGGCCGCCCGGGCCACGGCCAGTCTCCCCGATACGGCCGAATGGACCGACCGCGAGCGAGCCCAGAAAGAGAAGGAAGTTCTTGGGTTTTACCTCACCAGCCACCCGCTCGACGAGCACAAGCCGGTGCTGGCGACCTACCGCTCGCATACGACGGCTGATGTCCCCGCCCTCAAGGAACGGGACGAAGTGATCCTGGGGGGGATGATTTCGGCCGTGAAGCTCTCGCACACCAAGAACCCGCAGCCGGGCAAGCCCTCGCGGTACGCAATGTTCGATCTCGAAGACGTCGACGGGATCATTCGCTGCATCCTCTGGCCCGAGCAGTACGCCGAAATGGGCCAGCTGGTCGTCCCGGAAACGGTCCTGCTGGTCCGCGGCGTGATCGATCGCCGTGGAGGCGAAGAGGCGAACCTCGTCGTCAACGAGCTCATGCCGCTCGACCAGCTCGACTCGCGGTTTACGACCGGCATCGTCGTCCGGCTGCATGAAGCGGAGCACGGCGAAGATACGCTCGGCAAAGTCCGCGAAATATTGCGCACCTATCCGGGGAACTCGGAATTACAGCTGCTCCTGCAGCTCGACGGCGGCACGCGGGTCCACCTACGGAGCCACCGGACACGGCTGGAGGTCAATCGGGAAGTTCGCGCCAGGCTCGACGACCTGCTCGGCCCGGGCAACATTCAGCTGCTGACGACGCCGCCCAAGCCGGCGGCCAATGCCGGGCCGCGGCGGCGGTATGGCGGTGCGCCCTAGTGCGCGAAAACGATACGCGCCCGATCCCGGGCCATCGCCTAGCGCCAGCGGGCAATTTGCGCGAGGGCTCGCCAATCTACTGGCTGGCCTCCGTCTTCGAAGCGCGTCGCCTGATGCCCCAGCTGCGTCAGCACCGGCGGCACGCACCGCGCTTCCAGCTCCACGCGATTGACGAGCGTACTGGGATCATCGACATCCGGCGGCAGCACATCGTTCAGTACGACTCCCGCAATGGGCAACGGATTCGGTCGCGTCGATGCGGCCAGGAGCGTCAGGAGTGTGCCGTTGATTGTGCCGATCCGGTTCGGGGCAACCACAATGAGCGGATAGCCGAACTCCTCCGCCAGATCGATCACATAGTCCTGCTCTCCCATCGGCGACATGAGTCCCCCGGCTCCTTCGACGATAATGACCTCGCTCCGCGCGCGCCAGTAATCGAGGCCGCTCCGGAGCAGGGCCGAGTCGATTTCCTTGCGCTCTTCGCGGGCCGCCAAATGCGGCGCCAGGGGTGCGGCAAATCGCTGCGGACAGACGGCTCGCAACTCGCCCGGTTGGCCGGCGGCCTGCCACAACGCCAACGCATCGTCCGAAACGAGCGTCCGCCCTTCGCGGCGACAACCGCTGGCGGCCGGCTTGTAAACTCCCACTCGCACTCCGGCTTCCCTTAATGCCGCAGCGATGCGGGCTGCGACGTACGTCTTGCCCACGCCGGTATCGGTCCCGACGATGAACAGGCCGACCGGTTCGCAGCGGCCAGAACGGCGGCCCGGGGCGCTCGACCCCGCGGCGGTTACACGGCGAGAAGTACGCGGCGGACGTGGAGAAGAATGGGCTGTCATGCCCGTTCACGCTAACAATTCGCCACGACAGCGAACAGGGCTTGTCGGAGTCTTCCCCGTTGCGCGTTAAGCAATCGATGCGCCGCGCCAAACGATCTGAACACTCACCGCGCGGCCTACTTACTCTGGGCTCGATGTTGCATAATTTCGGCCGTCGACGTTTGAGTTGCGCGCCCGCCGCAATTAGCGTAGAAAGCAGGGTTCCGATCCACACCGCGTATTCCCATCGCCGACTGAAGTTGGGAAATGTGGCGACCGCGGGACCCAGACCCACTTCTCTACACGGTTCGCCGAGGATTGATTCATGGTTCGCTCCGCCCTGTTTGCTCTTGCCGCAGCCGCCCTGCTGGTTGCCGTTCCCGCCTCCGCCCAGGCGGGCTGGCCCGGTTTCTACGGCTGCAACAACTGGTCGTCGCTGTGGGGAAATCCGTACGTTTATAGCCAGGGTGGCGCGTACATCCCGCCGTACTTCGCAATGCATCCGCCGGTCTACTACAGCCCGCACATCACCGCCCGCCCGTACGGAGCGAGCCCGTTCGCGCTTCCCTATGGGCCGGTTTCGTTCCCGCAGCCCGTCGGCTACACGGCCGCTCCGCCGGCGGAGCCGATCGAAATCTTGAATCCATACGTGGCCCAGCCGGCCCCTGCGCAAGCAGCTGCCCCGAAGAACGACGCCGACGCGGCTGTCGCCGAAGTCGAACCGCTGCGGATCGAGAATCCGTACGTGGTTTCGAAGTAGTCTGGCCGAGGCTACGAGCGAACCAATGTCCGGCCGCTGGCGCTTTGCCAGCGGCGGACGAACGCTTCATAGTCAGCCGGCGTATCGATGCCGATTGTCGGTTCGTCGATCACGCCCACGACAATCCGGTGCCCCGCATCGAGCACGCGGAGCTGCTCCAGGCTCTCGACCTGTTCGATTTGGGCCCGCGGCAGTTCCGCGAGTTGCAGTAGAAAATCCCGGCGATAGGCGTATAGGCCAATATGCTGATGATAAATGGCCGGTTTGGCGCAAAGTAGTGCGTCGTCCCAGGTCCGAGCAAACGGAATCGCCGCCCGGCTGAAGTAAATCGCCTGGCCAGCCTGGCCGAAGACGACTTTCACGCACGCCGGATCATCGAGCCGCGCACGTTCGCGAATCGGCGTCGCCAGCGTGCTCATCACCGCGGCCGGATCGCGCTCGATCAATTCCACGGCCAGGTCGATCGCCTGGGCGGAAATCTCCGGCTCGTCCCCCTGCACGTTGACGAAGATATCGACGTCGGGCAGCTTGCGGGCAATTTCTGCCACGCGGTCTGTTCCGCTGGCACAGTCGGGGCTCGTCATTTCGACCCGCCCGCCAAAGCCCCGCACCACCGTGGCGATCTTCTCGCAATCGGCGGCCACGACAACGCCCATCGGACAGCTTGCCCGAGAAGCAGCTTCGTAGGTGTGTTGCAACAGGGGCTTGCCGGTTTCGGCCAGGAGCAGCTTCTGCGGCAACCGCGTCGATGCTAGCCGGGCAGGTATGACGATCGTGCTACGCAGCCGGGCAGCAACTTGATCGACACGCCGCGTAGGGCGGACAGATTCGTGCGTGGTCATGTCGGGACCTCCTTGTCGCCCGATATCGTAGTCGACCTTCCATCGTGCGGACAACGGGAAACTCCGCCCCTCACTCCTAGACTGATCCGTTCGCCGACGTGCACACGCAATACCGCCTTGATCTGGTGCCCCCGTTAGTCGCCCGTCCACTCCGCCTCACGGGAATTCGGCGGCTGGAGTTCGTACCGCTTGATCTTGCGGTCGAGGGTCGAGCGCTCGACCCCCAGGATGGCGGCCGTGCGGCTCTTATTCCAGCCGGTCGCCTTGAGCGTGGCGTGAATGTGCCGCCGCTCGATCTCTTCGAGCGACAGCGGTTCAAACGTCGATTTCGGCGCGGTGGCCAGTTCGGCCGAGTCGCTCGCCGCAGCAATCGACGACAAATTGAGGTCATCCGTCTCGATAAAGTCGGTTCGGGCCAGCACGACCGCCCGCTCGATCACATTCTTCAGCTCGCGAACATTTCCCGGCCAGCGATACTGCTGCATCCGGAATAGTGCCTCGGGAGTAAAGCCGCGGATTTTGCGACCGGTTTCGATGTTGAACCGTTCGAGGAAGTAGTTTGCCAGTTCGAGGATGTCCTCGGGCCGCTTCCTGAGCGGCGGAACAAAGATCTCGACAACTCGCAGGCGAAAATACAAATCGCGGCGAAACAAGTTCTCGGCGACTGCCTTTTCCAGATCGCGATTCGTCGCAGCAATCACCCGCACATCGACTTTAATCTGCTGGCTGCCACCGACGCGCTCGAAGGCATGTCCTTCGAGCACCCTCAAGAACTTGGCCTGAATCGAGGGGCTCATCTCGCCGATTTCGTCAAGCATCAACGTCCCTTGGTGGCCCGCTTCGAACTTGCCGATCTTGCGATCCGTCGCGCCGGTAAACGCGCCCCGCTCGTGGCCGAATAGTTCGCTTTCGAGCAGTGTTTCGGTCAGCGCCGCACAGTTCAAGCAGACAAACGGTCCTTTCTTCCGCGGACTGGCATAGTGCATCGCCCGCGCAACCAGTTCCTTGCCAACGCCGCTTTCGCCGCGGATCAACACGGTCGCCCGGCTTGGTGCCGCGCGGGCAATCTGCTGCTGCACCGCCGCCAGCACTGGACCCGAGCCAACCAGTTCGCTCTCCGCGCCCAATTGCTTGCGGAGCTGCTGGATTTCACTCCGCGTCTGATTGAGATTCTCCGCCAACTCCTGTTGCTTGGCCAGATTCCGCAGCGCCAGCGCCACATTGTCGGCCACCGCCAGGGTGAATTCGAGATCGTCGGGATCGGGCGAGCGATCGGGGGATGTCGAATAGCCATGAATCAGGCCGATCACTTTGCGATCCTGCCGAATTGGGGCGCAGATTGCCGCCGTCGCGTGCCATTCCCCTTTGCTGTCCTTGCTGGCGAGTTGACTGTCTCCCTCGATGTTGCGGGCCAGCACCGCTTCGCCGTCCCGGAGTACGGTCGCCGCCAGAAAGCTCGACGGACGATGGTACGACGGCTCACGATCCGTGCGCGAAGCGACCACTTGCAGCTCGCTTGGATTGACTTCACCCTCGTGCCCGCGGGGAATGAGCAGGACTGCCCCGGCGTCAATATTCGTGCTTTCGAAGAGTCCATTGAGTGCCAGGTGCGAGACAGCCGAAGCATCGGGTTCACTCGCCAACTCAAACGCCAAGCGGCATAGCTTGGCCGCCGCCTGTCCCAGGCGGGGAACGGCGACTTCCCCCGATCCGCCGGGAACGAGGAATCGCGTCTGATTCCGGCGATGCGTAATCGTCGTCGGCTCGTGCGACGTCAGTACATTTGAATCACTGAACTCGCCGGTTTCCGAAACCAGCGCCCCAGCCACCGTTTCTTCGCCGATGGGCAGACGATCCGGCCCGCCCCCCGCCACGTGATCAGGAAATGCCTGACTCAAGTCCTGCACAAACGCCAAGTGCGTCTGGGCGATGCGAATCACGTCCCCTGCGGAAAGCGTGTAATCCCCCCGAATCTGTCGCTCGCCGACGAATGTCCCATTCCGGCTGTCCAGATCGCGGAGCGTCCAGACTCCGCGGGTCTGAAATATCTCCACATGGTTCCGGCTGCAGCGTTCGTCCTTAATGACGATTTGGTTGGTGGCGGCCCGCCCGACCGTGACGGTACGCCCAGGAACCAGACGATAAACATCTGTCCACTTTGTCCCTTCGCGAATTACAAGATACGCGAGCATCCGGTCGGTAATCCTCAGGGTTCGGGCAGACTACGGCGACTCTCTGAGCAGATGCGCCCCGAACGTTCACCTTAGCTTCTCGCTGCGGCGCGAAGCAAGTAGCGAGTTTTGTTGCAAAGCTGCGAACTGGCAGTTATTCTGGATTCAAAGTCCGATCGGCAAGATACAGGGGCAGTCGGGCTACAGGTAGGGCAGGCGTCGCCACTCGCGAGATACGTCCGGGTGGGCCGCGGGCCGCTATTCACCTGCACCGATTCCAGGAGCATTTCGCATGTCGCTTCGTCGTGAGTGGCGCCTTCGTACCAGTGTACGAGTGTGGTTGCCGTTGTGGGTGTTGGCCATCGCCATGATTCTCTCTGCCAGCGTCGCCTCGGCTGGCGGTGTGGGCGGCCGCGTTTCGGCGGTCGGCGGCGTGGCTATCGATGCTGCGGGGGTCGTCGCGAAACCTACCGCCGAAGAGCAAAAACTGTATCGCGACATGGTCATCAAAGCGGCTCAGCCCGTCGCTCCCGAGCTCAACCAGCCGGTCGAGCTGCGAAAGATATCGCTCAAGGCGATTGAAGAAGCCGTCGCGAAATCGGATCTCGACACCACCTACGAGATGCCCGAGGAGATTCGCTTTCTGGCTGGCATTCAGCGGATTCAGTACATCCTGGTCTACCCTGAGAATGGCGACATCGTGCTCGCCGGCCCGGGCGAAGGCTGGAAGATCGACGAAGCGGGCAACCACATTGGCGTGACCACCGGTCGGCCGGTGCTTCGCCTGGAAGACCTTGTCGTTGCCCTCCGCACCGTGCACAACGCCCGCGAAGGGGGCATCACCGTCTCGATCGATCCGACCGAGGAAGGCCGCCGCCGCTACAACCAACTGCAGCGGAACATCTCGAAGATCACGCCGGAAGTGCTCCGCTCGATCGAGAAAGCGTTCGGCCCGCAGCAGATCACGATTCAGGGCGTGCCCGATTCGAGCCGCTTCGCCCGGATGCTGTTCGCCAGCGATTACCACATGAAGCGGATTGCGATGAAGCTCGATCCGTCGCCCCTCAAGGCCTTGCCGAGCTATGTGGAGATGATTCAGCGGGACCGGGCCAAAGTGACCAACGCAATGCCGCGGTGGTGGCTCGCTTGCAACTACGAACCGGTCGGCAAGAGCGCCGACGGGATGGCTTTCGAGATTCGGGGCGCCGGCGTCAAGGTGATGACCGAGGACGAACTGATCGGTGCCGACGGTTCGATCGCGGGAACCGGCAAGACCAGCCCCACGGCGCAGAAGTGGGCCGACCTGATGACCGCCAAGTACGACGAACTGTCGGTTCAGCAGCCGGTTTTTGGCGAGCTGCGAAACATGATGGAC
>JALORD010000265.1 GCA_025459145.1 Pirellulaceae bacterium
CGCTCGCCCGGCGCGGTCATCCGCTGAATCGCCGGCAGGGCGAACGCAGCCGTCTTGCCGGTTCCCGTTTGCGCGCAGCCCAGCACATCGCGGCCGGCCAGGATCGGCGGGATCGCCTGCAACTGGATGGGGGTCGCGACCTCGTAACCTTCTTCACGCACTGCGCGGAGCAAACTTTCCGACAATTCCAACTCAGCAAAACTCATAACCACTTTCTGTGAAAATTCGGTCAGGCCGAGCGGGTCGCGCACACCCGCCACGTTGGCAGGCCAAAATTCGAGCGCAAGGCGTCGGCAAACAGGAGATAGCGGCCGTAGTCTCCAGACAGGCGTCTTCTAGGGTCGTCACACGGACGAACAGGCAAAGGGAACAGCTTGGGAGCTGAAAAACCACCACAGTCTGCCAGCCGCGGCATCAAGCCAAGCAGGGCTAAGACTGGTCTCGCACCTTCTTCAAGCCTCAATACTTACCACACCCACGAGGGGCGTCAAGGCCAAATGACCGCCCGACGCCCCTCTCTGGCGGTTAGCCACCACATATCCGTCAACCGCCACTCCCCGAATACGAGCAGCTACGGTGCACACCATTCAGCCAGCGGTTGGGGATGGACCTCCGACGGTCGGTTTGCCCCAATGCGGGCCACTTCGGCCTCCGCAGCCGAGACCTCCGCGGCCGAACCGTGGGCTTCGAGCGTCAAATCGAACGCCTGCGACTGCCCGGGCGCCAGCTTCACCACCCGCTCTTTCGCCGTCTCAAACGACCGCGGGTTCGGATAGTTCGTCCCCGGTTCGAGCCCCGTCACGTAGCCATCTGCCTCGGCAGCCGTGTCTTTCCAGATCGAGAAACAGGGGAGTTGCCGCGTGTTGTACACGACACTCACGCCTCGCGTGGCATGTGCGTTCTTGAGCATGGCCCGCGTCGTGCCGTCGTCTGTACCGTGCAGGTCCGTGAAATAGACCTGCTCTTCGAAGCCCGGTTCCGGGGCGGAGTAGCTGTCCCACGACTTGATTCCGCTGGCCGCCCGGGCATTCCGCGGCACCACATTCTTCACCGGGGCGACCACGCGCGATCCCCCATCGAGGAGCGGCAAGCCGAAATTGACGTGATACAGCATCTGCATCGTCGCGGGCGTGGCCGAAAAGTTGAGCACTTCGTCGTGGACGCTGACCGCCGAACTCCCGATCTTCGTCGTGATCGTCGAGGTCAGGCGAAGCTTCAGAAAATGAAATCGCGTCTCTTCGACGACGCCGACCAGCTTGATCTCGCCTGCATCGGGATCGATCGACAGCGTCACGTGATGGGCCGGCCGATTGCCGATCCGGCCGTGGAGCGGGTATTTGAGCCGGTTCGTCTCGTCGTCGAATTCTGGGGCCCCGTTGCTCTCCAGGCCGCACCGAACGAGCAGCTCGTCGAACCCATCCAGCCAGCCCAGGCCGCTCGGCTCTCCCAGGTCGACAAAGGCCGGGTGCACGGGCCCGCGGTTCGGCGATTTCCAGCCCAGGACAAGCGGCCCCTCTGCCGTGGCGAGAATTGCCCGCCACAGGCTCATTCCCCGCGTCGGCAGCACGTCGAACGAAAGCTTCCCGTTGTTTACCTCGACGCTCAGGACGCCGTCGGCGAGTCCTCCCGACCAGACCCGAGTCAGCACGCTGGCCTTTCCGAGGCCGGGAACGTCGCGATCGGTAATCGAAAGCTGCTGCGACAGGGGATTCAGGCCCGATGCCTGATCGACCAAAGTCCAAGTTCGGGCGGGCATTCGCGGTCTTCTCCAGAGAGGGGAGAGCAGGTAGCGGCGCAAGCCCCGCCAGGGGCCAGCAGCGGCCTAATGTACGGCCTGGCCAGTCCCGTTTCCACAGGCAGGCCCTTCTGGCCGGACCTCTGAGGCCCTAAGTCGTGACGCTGCCCGCAAAATCGCACCCAAAAACGGCCCAAGAAACTGGTGCAGGTTGCGGCCGCGGCAACTAGACTGAAAGGGTTCGTATCGATTATGTGCTCACCCGATCTCGTCGTCACCTGCTCTATCGTCGCGAGTCGATTATGCTTCGTCGCGCCCTTGTCGTTCTCGTCTTGTTTACGTGCACGCTCACCGGAGTGAGCCGCGCTCAGACGACCTCCAGCGGCCTGATCGATCCCTCGGCGGCCCGCCGCTTGGGGCTCGAACGAATGTGGTTTACGCAGATTCCGATGGACCGATCCCGCGGCCGCATGGCCGGGCTGTTCCAGCAGGTCAGTTCTACGAAGACCCGGATCGTCTTCGAGATTTTGAACCAAGGGATTCGCAGCACCTATTCGACCCGCGAGCTCGAAGAACTGGGGCGTCCGCTGCGCGATGTCGCGGTGGTTGCCGTCCTCGACGAAGCGGCCGATCCGGCAGCCGGCCCCGCGGCCAAGTCCAAGTTTCGCGTCACCGTGGTGGCCAAAGGGGGCAACCTGGCCGCTGTCGACCAAGTGATCGAAGTGGCGTATGTGGGTGCCGGCCGCAAGGACCTTCCCTTTGTGATCATGGGGAGCGAACTCGTCAAAGCCCAGCCGCCGGAGATCGCCTGGTGGCGGCCGATTCCCATCTCGCAAGCGGCGCTGAAGCATCTGGCGGGGCCCGGGACGTTTACGCCCGGCATCGATCGAGCTCTGCAAAATGTGGAGCAAGACCTGGCCCGCATCAAATTGAATCGCGGACAAGCCAGCTCCGGCCAGCCCGTTGCTGACGATTCGCTTCCTGAAGTCGACCTGCATATCGTCCCCGAAATCAACCTCTACGGCAGCGCGAACCGGGGTACACTGGCGGCGATCGACGGCGAAACAGGGCGCACACGCTGGAGCATTTCGGTCGGCAGCCCCGAGCATCCGACGACCATTCCCGGCGCGAACGACGACTATGTCGCGGTGCTGAATGGCTCGAACCTGCACCTGCTGAATGCCGCCGATGGCTCGACGGTTTGGACGCGTCAAACCAGCGGTGCCCCGGGCGCCGGTCCCGCGATCTCCGAAACGCTGGTCTTCGCCCCAATGATCAACGGCTCGATCGAGATTTACGACATCACAGAGCCTCGCTTTCCCGCCGGTGTTTTTCGTTCGTTCGGCAGGGCCATGACTCAACCGGTCCTGTCGGCCAGCAGCGTCGCCTGGGCGACCGACCGGGGCAACCTGTACGTCGGCAATTCGCAGGTGCCGGATATGCGGTTCCGCGTCGAAGCCAAAGACGCGATCGAATCGGCACCGGCCTTCCTCAGTCCGGACGTCGTGTTTGCCACCTCGCGTGATGGCTACATCTACTGCTTCACCGAGAACCGCGGCACGATGCTATGGCGGTTCACCACCGGCGAACCGATGACCCATTCGCCCATTCCCATCGGCGAGACGGTCTACGCCATTACAGACCGGGGAAACATGTACGCGCTCAACGTGGCCGACGCCAGTGAGAAATGGCTTGTCTCCGGCATTCGCCGCTTCCTCGCTGGGAGCGACAGACGGCTGTACTGCATCGATATCGGCGGCAACCTGACCGTGCTCAGTGCCGATTCGGGCAGCGTCATCGGCCGCTTGCAAACCGTGGGGATGGACCTGCATTTCCTCAACCTCCAGACCGATCGAATCATTCTGGGAACGAAGTCGGGCCTGGTGCAGTCGCTGCGTGAATCGGAATCGTACTGGCCCGTGATCCACTTCGGCGAACTCAAAAAGGCCCGCCCGAAACAACCCCCGCAGGGAACTCGCCCCGCGGCTCCTGCCGGTGGTGCCCCGGCTGTTGACCCCTTCAGCGCTCCGGGCGGAGCCGTCGATCCGTTTGCCGCCCCGGCAGCCGGGGGCGGTGCGGGAGCTGACCCGTTTGCGGCGCCCGCCGCAGGTGGTGGAGCTGGCGCGGATCCGTTTGCCGCGCCGCCGGCGGGAGGCGCAGCCCCCGCTGCCGATCCATTCGGCTCTCCGTAGGATCAACGACAAAAGTCGTGGCGGCTTCTAGCCGCCACACTTCGCCAGAAGCCGCAATGTAGGCAGCCGCGATTCGCGGCGCCTGGAAGCCTCCGCTACTACCAGCTTACGAGAACGCTTCGGTCACGACTTCGCCGCCGTCGACGATCTTGATCGGGCGGCCGATGCTGCTCATGTTTTCTTTGGTTGCGTCGATGCCGAGTGAGTGGCAAACGGTCTGCAGAAAATCGTTCACGCTCACCGGCCGATCCTCCACCCCTTCGCCCCGCGCGTCGACCCGGCCGATTACCTGTCCGCCGCGGATTCCGCCGCCGGCCAAGACACCATTGAACGCTCGCGGATAGTGGTCGCGCCCCGTGTTGGGATTGATCCGCGGCGTCCGACCGAATTCGCCCGTCCAGACGACGAGCGTATCGTCGAGCATCCCCCGCTGCTTTAAATCGGCAACCAGCGCCGCCATCGGCTGATCAAGCTGGCCGCAGAGCGTCTTGGTGCGGGCGAAATTGTCCTGATGCGTGTCCCAGTTGCCGAGGTTCACTTCGACAAACGTCACGCCTGACTCGATCAAGCGCCGGGCAAGCAGACACCCTTGCGCGAATGGTCCGCTGCCATACGCCTCCCGCGCTTGCTCGGGTTCTGCCGCCAGATCGAAGGCCTTCATCTGCGGACTGGTAATCATCCGCGCCGCCTGGGCATAGACCTTCTGATGATCGGGAACCGCTTGCTTCCCGCCGGCTGCCGCGTAGTCGCGTTCGAGGCGGTCGAGCAGCGACAGCCGACGCTGGTAGCGCTCGGCGCTGGTGGGAAGCGTCGTGTTCTCTGGCGGCCGCCCCGCGGCCTGGACGACGAACGGATCGTAATCGACTCCGAGGAGCCCTGCGCCGCCGCTGAATGGATTGGCCCCAATCCGCACGAAGCTCGGCAATTCGCTGGCCGTCTCGCCGAGCTCACGGGCGGCGATCGAGCCGAGCGTCGGATACTTCACCGTTGCCGTCGGCAGGTAACCGGTGTGCATCAGGTAGTTGGCCCGCGGATGGCTCCCTTCCTTGCTGGTGAGCGAGCGGATCACGCAGAGGTGCTCCATCTGCTCGGCAATCTTGGGCAGGTTCTCGGCAATCTCGATTCCGCTGACGCTGGTGGGAATCGCCTTCGTCTCGCCGCCGTTGGCGTGTCCAGGCAGAGGCGAAAACGTCTCGAACTGGCTCGGGCCGCCCTGCATCCAAAGCAGGATGCAGGCCTTGCCCTGCTTCCGCAGTTCCGCGGCACTCGCCACGACGCCGTCCCGCCACGAGAGCGCCCCGGCAGCGACGGCCGCCAGAGGAATCGCCTTCAGAAAATCGCGCCGCCGCACATTCCCGCGGCGAATCTGAACGTCGGTTTGCAGGTGGAGGGTGTGGGACATTGACGATTCCTTCAATAAGTCGCAAGCAATTGTGTTGTCATTTGTCACTTGTGAGGGAAGTCGTCTGCAAATGACCAATGACAAGTGACACCTTAGCGGTGCAAAAACTCCGCCGAGTTCACGAGCCCCCACAGGATGTCTTCGAACGCTTCGCCCCGGCGGCCGACTACCTTGACATAGAGGAGGCAGGTCGTGATTTCGCTTTGGCTCGCCTGCCGGGCGAGAACCCGCAGGTACAGTTCTTCGGCGAGCGCCTGATCGTCGTCCGTCTCGGCCATTAGTCGGGAGAGCATCGTGCTGCGCCCCATTCCGGCCATGCCTTGTCCGCCAAGACCTTGCCCGCCTAAACCTCGTCCTCCTATTCCGGGCCCCCTCGCTCCGCCGGGAACTCGCCTTCCGCCCGCGGCGCCTACCGGTCCAAAACCGGGCATCGCGTCAAATCGCGGATCGCTTCCGCGCATGGCGCCGTTGACCAGCGGCGCGTTCATCATCGCCAGAGCCTGCGGGATTGAGCCGGCGATTTCGTCCCGCCGCTCGCTCGGGTCGTAGCCAAAGATCGCGGCGAACTGGCTCCGCGGCCCGCGGGGTTGTCTCGGTCCGACCGCTCCCCCCCGCGCCCCGCCAAATCCGGCGGGCTCCGGCAATTCCAGGGCCTGTAGCACGTTGTCAAACAGTACATCCGCCCGCAACCGCTGCGGCACATTCGCCTGCAGCGGCGGCTCATCGGGCGCGCGGCGCGGCGCCGCCGGCAACTGGTACCGCTCGGTCGCCAGGATTGATTGCATCAGCCACTTGAGGTCATAGCCGCTGGCGGCAAACTCGCGAGCGAGATGTTCCAGCGTTTTCGGGGCGATCGGCGTCCGGTCCGGCCCCATGTCGTCGACCGGCTCATAAAATCCTTCGCCGCACAACTCCGACCACATCCGGTTGACGAGTGCCTGCGCGAAGTACGGATTGTCCTTTGCCGTGATCCACTCGGCCAAGGTCGCGCGCCGGTCGGCGTCCTTCACGCCGGTCGAGAGCGTTTGCCCCGTGGCGAACAGGACCGGCGTCATTAGCGTGCCCCGGGCCTGCGGATCATCGAGGTCGCTCATATAGTGCTCGGGCGTGCCGATCCGCCGCATCGCCATCGGCCGCCGCATGCCAATGCGGGCGTTATCCGTCGCGACCACCGCGAACTCGCGGCGGTCCTGATTCATAACGAGCCGGCTCGAAATCCGCGGAAAAAACGCGGCCAATTCGTGAAACTGCTCCCGCTTCCAGCGATCCGTCGGGTGGTCGTGGCACTGGGCGCACTGAATCTGCACGCCGAGAAAGATCCGGCTCACTTCGGCGGTCACCTCTTCCGGGTTCCCCTGCTGGGCCATGATCAGCGCGCAGGCCCCGTTCTCTTCCAGATCGCCGACCGCGGTGATGAACTCCGTGGCAATCTGGCTCCAGGGCTTATTCGCGTTCAGGCTTTCGACCAGATAGCTCTCGAGCGGAGCGGCGAGAATCTGCCCGCGTTCCTCGGTTTTGCGGTACATGATCACATCCCGCCAGTACCGGCCCCAATGTGTCCCGTACCGCGGATCGGCCAAGAGCCCCTCGACCAGCCGCTCGCGTTTGTCGGGCGACGGATCCAGGACGAACGTCGTAATTTGGATCGGAGTCGGCAGGCGACCCACAGAGTCCAGCGTCGCCCGGCGGAGGAATGCCTCGTCGCTGATCCGCTGCGGTCCCGCCGAGTCGACATAGGGAATCTCCTCGCGGAGGAGCGCGTCGACCTGCCTGGCGACCTCCAAGGGCTCGGCGGCACTGATCCGAGTGCCAACCAAACCCAG
>JALORD010000266.1 GCA_025459145.1 Pirellulaceae bacterium
ATTTTGGCTACATCGGGCCGCGTTTTTCGAGATTCGCTAGCTGTTAGGCGCAAAAGAAAGCCCCCGAAACTCTAGACGGGGGCGGAGTTTACGAAAGCGGAGGGCACGGGACTCGAACCCGCAACCCCTTGCGGGGCATCACATTTCCAGTGTGACCGCTAGCCATTCGCTTACCCTCCGAAGCGGCTGAAATGTGCGAACGATCGCCCACTTCAGCTCCAACTGACGTGACTCAGTGTGCGGGATCGGTCGGCTGTTCACAAGTGGGGCGGATGTTGGTAAAGGTTCGCCGCGAACAGCATTGGGGGGCTCCAGCCTGCTGCGCTTTTGGACGAAGTCGAAATGATGGATCGCCGCGGACACGCTTCGCCGAAAGCCGGCGTTTACAAATACATCCCCACGTGGCCGCCGGATTTTTCCATTTCGGCCTGCAATTTTTGCATTCGCTCCTTGGCCTTGGCGAGGTCGCCAGCCTCAATATACCGATCGAATTCGACCCGGATCGCATGCGAGACCGACTGGTGGAACCACTCGACGATCGGAGCGGTGAGCCAGTCGCAGGTCTCCCGAACCAGTTCGACGGCCAAGTCGGTCCGGGCGGTCCTCAGGTCGGTCTGATCGGTGATGACCGTTCCTTCGAAGCGGAACTCGAGCATGCCGGTTTCTTCGCGATTCGTCAGGTGAAACCGGCACTGGGCGTTGTGTAGGTAGTAAGTGTTGAACGAACCGTGTTTGTCGAGGGCCGCTTTGATCCGCTCGCACCGCTCGCGGAATTTCGGCGACGCATCGAGCGGAATATCCAGCCGGCCGACTGAACGGAGCGGGAGGCAATCAAACGCGATATCAACCCATTGGCTCATGTGGGCATTGTAGCAAGTGGGGCTGCGAGGAGGACGGAGGATGGAGGTCGGAGGGTCGGTGCTTAAGCGTCACCGCCACGGAGTTTTGCCCTCCGACTTCGGACTTAAGCACCGAGCAGGCAAAGCCGAATCCGAACCAATTGGCCTCGACTAACGAAGGACTGACGGGGCGCTGGGAGCGATTGTACCGCCTGATTGGGGGTCACCCGTCAAACGCGGGGGCCGTTTGCAGCGAGAAACTTCGACTTTTCGGCCGTTCGTTGACCCTGAGATTCGGCGGTAACTATACTACACAGCTGGATTTTCCCGAGCGGCAGGATTGCGCGGGTGCGCCCTGGCCCTTTACGAGTGTTCGGCAAAGCGAGTTCGGAAATGATGCAGTCGAAACAGGCGGTTTTCGGATTGGCTTTGGCCGGCGCGGCGTGCTGTTGGTTAGTGAGCGGGCGCGCTTTGGCTCAAGACAAGAAGCCAATCGAGTTTGCTCCGGGAGTCTTGACGACAATCGCTCCCGCGCCGCATGTGGAAGAGACCTTTAGCGGCCCTGTGCCGTTGGTCGAGGTGCCAATCGAGCTCGAATCGATCGAGTATGCTCCGCAACTTCACCCGAAATCGGCCACCGCCTACGAGCGGGCGAAAGCCGTCACGCTGCGACGGACAATCTGGAACCTCGAGTTCTCGTTCAAGCCAATGCGGATGATCTATGTCGACATTCCGCAGCCTTCGGGCAAGATGCAGCGCAAGCTGGTGTGGTACATGGTTTACCGGGTGCGCAATTTGGGCGGGCACCTGAAGCCGGTCGAGGTTGTGGAGACCATCGACAAGGCCTCGGAGCCCGCCACGCAGCACATCACTTTCAAGACCGAGCCAACCGACGAAGTGGAGTTGTTCGGCAAGACGACGACATCGCTGCGGTTTTTCCCGCACTTTGTTCTGGCGTCGACCGAGTACGACAAGGAGTATCTCGACCGTGTCATTCCAGCCGCCCTCGCGCCGATCAAGGCTCGTGAGTTTCCCGGGCGCGAGGTGCAACTGCACAACTCGCTGACAATCAGTGAAGTGCCGCTGCTCAAAAGCGATGATATGAACGACAACTCCGTGTGGGGCGTGGTCACCTGGATCGATGTCGATCCCAAGATCGACTACTACCTGGTGTACGTGCAAGGACTGACGAACGCCTATCAGTTCGAGGATCCGATGGGAGCCTTTAAGAAGGGGGATGCGCCGGGAACGGGCCGCAAATTCCTGAAGAAAACGCTCCAGCTCAACTTCTGGCGGCCGGGAGACACCGTCGATCCCCACGAGGAAGAGATTCGCTACGGCTGCCGGATCGATCCGGACGAAGCGGATCAGAAGGCGATTTTGGCAGAGTTCGGGATCGACAAGCCGGTCGATTACATCTGGCGATATCGCGCGACGACGCCTGTCGCCGCCCCGCGCCCCGCCGAGCGGTAAGCGTCCGCCGAGTACGCGATTTACAGCCGAACATGGCGACTTCGTTGGGCGACGCAGGCACGAATTTTCGGAGCAATTCGCCCCTTGCTGCCCCTGCCGACTGGCGATAAAATCCGGGATTCTAAGCAGGAATTGGCTGCAGGCCTGCGGTTTGCTTCCATTTTTTGGCGCGGCCCGGGACGCAGCATGACAAGCTATTTATCAGCGCGCATTGGATTGCAGAATTAAGGAGCTTCCGAGCCATGGCACATAAGAAGGGGCAGGGATCAACCCGCAACGGTCGCGACAGCAACGGGCAGCGGCGCGGCGTAAAGCGGTTCGGTGGGCAAGCCGTGACGCCGGGCTCGATCATCGTCCGGCAGTGCGGGACGAAGTTCCACGCCGGAGCCAATGTCGGCACGGGCAAGGATTACACACTGTTCGCCCTGGTCGAGGGACACGTCCGGTTCGACCGCGAAGGGCGGCGGGTCAACGTCGACGCGGCGCAAGCCGTCGATGCGTCGCAGAATTAGCTCGCGAGCTCCGAATGGGGCTGCCGCTGGAAATTGGAACACTGGAGGGACGTTCTCGCTGGCGAGAGCGTCCCTTTTTGATTGCCAGAATTGATTGCACGAAAGTGCCGTCGGAAAGTCGGCTAGTATGTTTGTCGATCGCGTCACAATCGAAGTCCAAGGGGGGCGGGGCGGCAACGGCTGTCTCAGCTTCCGGCGCGAGAAGTATATCCCCAAGGGGGGTCCCGACGGCGGTAACGGCGGCGATGGCGGCAGCGTGATCATTGTCGCGCGCGAGGGGGTCAACAATTTGGCCGGGCTCTCGCACCAGCGTTTCTGGCGGGCCCCGAGCGGGTCGCACGGCAGCGGCAGCAACAAGCATGGCCGCGGCGCCGAGGACATGATCATTGAGGTCCCCCCCGGCACGATCATTGTCGACAGCAAGGCGGGTTTCGTGATTAAGGATCTGGCCCACGATGGCGATCAGGTGATCGCAGCCCGCGGCGGCGACGGGGGTAAGGGGAACACGCACTTCAAGAGTTCGACGAACCGCGCTCCCCGCGAGGCCACGCCCGGTGGAGAGGGCGAGAAGCGCGAACTCTACCTGGAACTGAAGGTCATTGCCGACGTTGGGCTCATCGGCAAACCGAACGCCGGCAAGAGCACGCTCCTCAGCCGCTTGACGCGGGCCCGGCCGCAGATTGCCGACTATCCCTTCACCACGAAGCATCCGAACCTCGGCATCGTCCGGGTCGATGCCGATCGGCAGTTTGTCATGGCCGATATTCCCGGCTTGATCGAAGGAGCGCATACCGGTGCGGGACTGGGGCACGAGTTCCTGCGGCACATCGAGCGAGCCGGCATTCTGGTCCACCTGGTCGAGCCGACTCCGCAGGATGGGACCGATCCGATCGAGAACTTCCGCGTGATTCGCGACGAACTGCTGCAGTACGACGCGCGGCTCGGCGAGCGGCCCGAGATCGTCGTGGTGAGCAAGGCGGAACTGCCCGAGGCAGCCGAACTTCGCGATCGTTTGGCCGAGATCGCCGGGTGCGACGTGCTCTTGATTTCAGCGGTAACCGGCGAAGGACTCAATCGCCTGGTCCAGGCGATTTCCGCCGCTCTGGCTGCTGGACAGGCGGCCGCTGGGCAGGCGGCTGTATGAGCGGGCGTCCGCTGATCGCCGTCGATATCGGCAACAGCGTGACGAAGCTGGGCTGGTTCGAGGAAGCGGCCCCAACCATCGCGGCATCTGCGCCGACGAAGAATTCGATCGCCAAACTGCCAGAGCCGGGACGCGTTCGGGAGTTCCCCACAGGCCAATCCCCTCCCGACGACGTGCTGGAAAATCTGCCCGCGGGGCCGCTCACTTGGAATGTCGCCAGCGTGCAGCGAGACGGACAGCGGGTTCTCGCCCGCTGGGTTGAGACCCATCGGGAGGACGATGAGTTTCGCGTGCTCGCGCGCGGCGACTTCCCGCTCGCGCTGCGCGTTAAAGCTCCGGATCGAGTCGGCATCGATCGCCTGGCGGCTGCGGTCGCCGCAAACGCACTGCGCGAGCCCGGCCGGCCCGCGATTTTTGTCTGTGCTGGAACGGCGGTGACGGTCAACCTCCTGGCGAGCGACGGAGCCTTTGAAGGAGGGGCGATCCTGGCGGGTTTTCGGATGCAGGCGGAGTCGCTCTTCACAGCGGCCGACCTCCTGCCGCTTGCACTGCTGGCCCCCGCGGACGAGCCACCACGCGTTTTGGGAAAGAACACCGAGGAGGCCATCCGCAGCGGCCTGTTCTGGGGGGCCGTTGGTGCAGTGCGCGAGGTGATCGCGCGGATGACCAGCGAACTTGCCGCCCAAACGCCTAAATCGCCATCGCCGCAACTCTTTGTCACGGGGGGCGATCTCGCGAGATTAGCGCCGCTTGTCGATCAGCAGGCTCGCTTCGTGCCGCAGATGGTACTGGCGGGGATTGCGCTAGTTGGATTCGGCGGGCATGGAAACCAGGGAGACGAGTAGTTAGTTGGACCGCGACTGATCCCCACCTGGGAAGGGCGAGACCGAGTTGCTACCCTGAAACCTCGTTCCTGCTCGTTGCCCGGATGCGGCGTGGCCGCCGGGATCCTCGCACCGCGGAGTCCACCCTCCATGCCTGTCGCCACCGATCGCGTTCTCCACTTGGCTCGCACCCTCAAGGGATTCGATCCCCATCCTGGGTTGTCGCTGGAGGGCTATTTGGCCGAGATTCCTCGGCTCGATTCGCTGGCCAACCTGCCCAGCGGAACGCCGGTCCTCGTACGCGGCGATGTTGACGCCAAACCGGGCCCGAGCCTCGGCGAAGGAGATATTCGCCTCCGCTCGATGAAGGAGACGCTCGAGTTTGGCCGCGGCCGCGGATGGAAGCAGATCATTTTCGGCCACCTGGGGCGCAAACAGCCCGACAAGCCGATCGGCTCGCTGGCGAAGGTCGCGGCCCGCCTCGGCGAGATCATGGGCTGCGAAGTGCCGGTCATTGCCGACTGGCTGAACGACGCAACGGGCAATGTGCAGGAGCATGTGCGGGAAGCGATTTCCGCCGCGCCGCCCGGCAGCATCCTGATGCTCGAAAATGTCCGCGGATACGACCTGGAAACAGTCCTCTGGAAGGCCAAAGAGCCTGCCCTGGCCGAGCTCGCGCCCCGACTGGCGGCGATGGCCAACTCGATCGCCGAACGGGTCGCTACGGTATACGTGAACGAAGCGCTCTCGGCGGGGAGCCTCGATGCCTCGAGTACGATTGTCCCGCTGGCGATGCAGCATGTAGCGCTGGGCAATTACATCGCCCGCGAATTCACCGGCCCGATGCTCGATTGCCTCAAAGCCAAGCTCGTGATCTTCTCTGGCATTAAGATCGACAAGCTCGACGACCTGGAAGCGATGATCGATCGGGGCACGATTCGCACGATTCTGTCCGCGGGTTCCCTGGCCATGGCCTTAACTAAAGCCTCGGCCTTGCTCGAGGGCCACGATTTTTGCCTGGGAGTAACCGAAGACCCGGCCCACAAGGACAAGCCGTACTACATTCCGCCGGAACGGATCGAACAGGCCAAGCGGATGATCGCGTCGGGTCAGAAACAGGGAATCGAGTTTGTACTGCCGGTCGATTTCAAACTGGGGGACCAGCGGGTGGTTGAAACTCTCTCACCCGGCGATCAGCAGTTTGACATCGGGCCGAAGACAATCGCCCACTTTGAGCGGAAGATTGGCGAGTTCATTGCTGCCCATCAGGGACAGCCGACGGCCGTGTTTCACAATGGCGTGTTTGGCATGTTCGAGGATTCACGTTACGAAACGGGCACCAAATCGTTCGTCGCTCAGCTCAAGCGGATGAAGGACGCGGGGCTGTCGGTCTATGTCGGTGGCGGCGAAGGGGGGACTGCCCTCGAGAAGTACGGTCAGCCCGATTGGGTGACGCATTGCTTCACCGCCGGCGGCACGGTGCTGAACGCCCTCGGGGCCGAGCCAGTGCCGTATCTCGTCGCCTTGCGGGCGGCGGCCAACGGACATTGAGGCTCCGGCACTTGGCATAAATCGCGGCCCGCGTTCGACTTCGGTCTTGCGGCTTGCCTGGTTTCAACGCCCAATTGCCACTTCCAGCCCAGCGACCGCGCAATCCCCGCGCGCGTCACTGCTGCCGGCAATTTCTGCGCAACCGTCACCTCTCTCCCAATCGGCCGGTGATTCTGGAAAAACCAGGCAAGATGTGCCAGCAGGTGAAGAGCGGCAATCTGCGGCGACGATAGCAACGCCTAGAAGCAGCACCTTGGCGTGCTGACGGTCGCTGAGCGTCCGAATGACGGCCTCCCGCCAATGCCGCGAGCATCGCGGGGCCGGCGGTTCCGGCGACGCGTTGTTTCCGTTTCCGTCTCCCTTCGTGTTCCGGTTTCAAGAGGAGTCCTCCGATGAATCGCGTGTTTGCTGCGGCTGTGGCCGCTGGTGTTCTGTGTTTGGCTTCGCACGCTAGCGCTTTCGAGCTGTTCTCGCTCGGCGGCGGGTACGGTGGTGGTTGCGGTTGCGATGTGGCCCCCGACTGCTGCCAGCCGAAGTGCAAGAAGCAGCGTTGCCATCGTCACCGCCGCTGCTGCGAAAACACCTGCGGCTGCGATGTCGGCTGCGGCGACAAGGTTCCGCCGCTGCTCCTAGCTGCGGTTGCGAGAAGGCTTGCGGCTGCGAACCCCGCTGCTGCAAGCAGCGCTGCCACAAGCAGCGGTGCTGCAAAGAGCGCTGCCCCCGGGAGCCCCGCTGCTGCAAGCAGCGCTGCCACCGGCACCACCGGGGCTGCGGTTGCGAAAACACCTGCGGCTGCGAAATGGTCAAGGCTTGCGGCTGCGGTGCATAAGTAATCGAGCTTGAGTTCAGAACCGCGACGGCGGACCGAGGCACACACCACTGTCCTCGTCCGACGCGCGACAAGATACCGCTCGACCCTCGGTGGCCACCGGGGGTCGAGTCATTTCTTGAGGGGTGGTCTTCCTGGCGGGTCGCCGAGAAACATGGCCGGACCATGGACGCCACCCGATCGACGAAGGACACCCAAACGATCGGTAGCGCACACCGATCGTTCAGCCTCCGCGACTCCATCAGCCGTTGGCTCGTTTCAGCTGCCGACCGGCCGGGCGCGACACCCGCCTGCCTCCTGGGGCCGCACCAATCTCCGGCGTTGACCCAATTCAAAACCCGGTTAGGATAGAGGCCTTATGGTGAATCAACTTGTGCGACCCCCCGGTCCAAGAGTTAATCCACCCATAAAAGCGGGGTGTGGCTCAGCCTGGTAGAGCGCTTGGTTCGGGACCAAGAGGTCGCAGGTTCAAATCCTGTCACCCCGACTGATGATTCACGAAGCCCCGCGATCAGTCGATTGCGGGGCTTTTTTTGTGGTTTGCTGGGGAGCCGGGGTCCTTTCGGGGGGTCGACGCCAAACCCCCGGCGGCCTTGGCTCCGATTCAGCTTGCGGGTGCCCGCCCGAGGTGTTCCAATAACATCCGGCGACCAGCCGACCCCACCAGGGG
>JALORD010000267.1 GCA_025459145.1 Pirellulaceae bacterium
CGCCTGCACGCGATCGATCGAATTCGGGCTGCCAAACAACTCGCGAGAAACAGCGATTGATCGCGGGAGCCGGCAAGTCGAAAGCCGATTTCGCTCCGTGCGACCGCGTGTTTTTCACTTTGGCACCGGACGGCTTGCCAGTTCTCCACTCTGGCCCAATTCGATCACGGCAATCGCAGTTCATACGATGCGAGTTCTGTCCTCTGGACCTCAAATGTAATGAGGTTGCATGACACCTCGTAGATGCGATGTGTGTTATCCCGCTTCTTGCCAGTCCAGTACTCACCCAAAAACACCAGGTAGTCACCGCTCACTCGCGGTGCATGACGATCCCACTCAATAGCTGCCGTGGGATCTCCCCATCGCCAAAAGAGTGGCTGCGATTCAACTAACACACCATTCTCGTCGAAGGCTGCCGCCGCCACAAACCTTGCAAGTGTAACGATGCTCTCGAATTCTTCGAACAGATCGACCTTTAGCCATTTGAGGAACTCTGGGAATTCTGCGATGGACGACAATTCAACATGAATGGGATCGGAGACATACCGAATCGCCTTAAAGTCCATTGAGGCGACGCGTAGCCCCACCTCTTCCGGCATCTCTACTTCCCGTAATACAAACAGATGTCCATTTACAAAGTCCATCGACAGAATTGCGTTAAAGTCTCTCATGCGTACTCCCAACGATGGGTGGCTGTGGGTCGCGATAGCGCACCACGGCTAATTCGGGTTGCCAACCGCGACGCGGGGTGGCTTAGCTTGGTTTCCAAGCTGGGCCTGAACGAGGCATCAACCGGGAAGTTGTGGCTTGTTCCAGCTCTCCACGGCGTTCGACCCATTCGATCGGGACTCCGACACGTGGGCCGCAGTCAAGCGATTTTACACACGATCCTCGGCCAAAGCTTTGTTTCGTGCAGCCCAACAATCGAAGGCGTTCCAGGAAGCACCACGTTCGGCGAAATGCTTCCTGCAGGCCCGGTTTGGCGACCAACCCAGGCCACCCAGCGGACTTCTCCCCTTTCTTGCCTCCCCCTCTTTCCCCTCCCTTTCCTCTCAACTCCTATTGTCCGGTCTCATTCGTTACCGTCATTGTTCTCGATCAATTTGCGAGACGATAGGTCAGCGAGCATATTGGCAGCCTGTTCATTATCAAGCAGAAAGCAGTACTCCTTGTCGGCAAATACTCTTAACAGATTGCCCCCAACTAACTGAAACGACACGTTCGCGCCGTTTTCGTCACGCACAATACCTTCGATAGAATGTGTGCTAGTAGACGTTCCACCATTGCACACCCAAGGACCTCTAGATACAGTCAAAGTTCGCAGCAGATTATCCTTCTGCTCAGGTGAAAGAGACAGAGTTGTTGTTGATAGATCAGGATATCCGTGGAATGTCAAATGAATTGTATTGCCGCTTCTGATGGAACCCATTAAGCCGACCATCGCAGCACGTCCATGAGTCCGTACAGATCCGCTATCGCATCCCGACATGGCGAGGCACGTCAAGAAGCACACTAACGTCACGCACTTGGTATTGTACACTGTAGGTGCTCCTGAGCCTTTACTTGCCCAACGGCTAATGCGGGTTGCCACCACGAGGACGCTGAACCTTACGGAGGCTGACTCACACGGCCACTGCGCGACCCTGTGCCTGGGGTTGATTATCCTCGCCTGCATGGGCCGCCACAATCGCACGCTGCGGCGCCGCGATTACAACATCCCTGGCCGTGATTACGAACTCACGCTAGCCACGGATCGATACTATCCGTTTTTGCTCGCCGAGCGCTGCGCCGGTGGATGGAGGTTTCGATCGCCGCCCACCGGCGAGAAGCAGGCTCACACCACGAAATGTCGCTCAGCCGTGGTTCGCTGGCGCGACCCACGGCCACCCGGCCGTGACTTTGGCGCGGCCGACTCTGAAACATTTTGCTTGCCTGCCAAACGTGTTAAAAATTGCCTCACCTTGGCTGTGTGTTTGGGCGGCGAGTTGATCGTTCGGGGAGAGGATAGGCCGAGCGCTAGGTCGGCGAACTGGCGCGGGTCGCCCGCACGGTGTTACCCAGCAGTAGTTCTATTGCAGTGCTGGCGGCCGTCGCAGTTTGTTGCGGATTTGCCAAGCCAGCTACAACGGAGAGGACGATCAAATGTTGTTGGATCAGTTGCGGCAGCATCACATTTCCCGCTCGGCGATGGCGGTTCTGCGGGCCGCCGAAGAAGCCGGTCGGTTGACGATCGTCGAATCGGTAGAGCACCTGGTGGATCTGGCAGTGCCGGCCGATCAGTGCGATCCACAGGGGTACTTTACGGTCGGGTACGACGTGCCCGGCCGCGGCTTCGTACCCGAGGCGCGAGTCTGTCGGGTCCGCAACGGGATCTCGGCGAACTACCTTGAGCCCTACATGCGACGCCGCGATGCCGACTGCATGGTCATCGCGGACGAGAAGGCCACCGACAAACCGACGTTCCGGGGGAGGTTTGGGACCGATTTCGCGCCGCTGCGGCAGCAGACCCTCGAGTGGCTTCAGACGCAGCCGATCGCCTGCTTCTTTTTCGAGTCCGGGCTGCCCGGGCAGGCCCTTAATGCGCTGGCCATTTGTCCGGCGAATGCCGGATTCTTCGCCCTGGGTTTGGCCATGCTTCAGGGGATCAAGCCACTGTCGCACTTACGGGAGCAGGGGGAGGGCTACCGCATCGGCGCGGTGGTCTATACCGCACCTGTTTTCCGGCACACCCACTTCGAGGGTAAGCAGGTGGTGGTCCACAACCGCCGTCTGGAGGAAGTCGGCCTGCACGAACTATTCAGCTACAACTTGTACCCCGGGCCTTCGGCCAAGAAGGGGGTGTACGGGATGCTGCTGACCCTCGGCGAGCGGGCCGAGGTGCCGTGGACGACCGCCCACTGCTCGACCGTGCAGGTGGTCACCCCGTACGACAACACCACCACCATCATGCACGAAGGGGCGTCCGGCGGCGGCAAGAGTGAGATGCTCGAAGTGATGCACCGCGAAATGGATGGGCAGATCCGGTTGGGCACCAACACCGTCACCGGCGACCAACGATTCCTCACCATCCCCCGCGGCTGCGACTTGCGGCCCGTCACCGACGACATGGCCTTGTGCCATCCCGAGCTTCAGCACACCGAAGGGTCGCATCGGCACCTTTCTCTGATTGACGCCGAACAGGGCTGGTTTGTGCGGGTGAACCACATCAGCCGCTATGGGACGGACCCTAACCTGGAAGGCCTGACGATCAATCCGCCGGGACCGCTGCTGTTCCTGAACATTGATGCCGTGCCGGACTCGACCGCACTGATCTGGATGCACACCCAGGACGCTCCAGGATCGCCTTGCCCGAACCCACGCGTGATCCTGCCCCGGCATTACATCCCGGGTATCGTCAACGAACCTGTGACAGTGGGCATTCGCAGCTTCGGCGTCCGCTGCCCACCCTGTACTCGGCAAAATCCGACGTACGGCATTCTCGGTCTGTTTCACGTGCTGCCCCCCGCGCTGGCTTGGCTTTGGCGACTGGTGGCGCCGCGCGGTCACGGCAATCCATCGATCGTGTCGACTGGAGGCATGGAGTCGGAAGGAGTCGGTTCGTATTGGCCGTTCGCCACTGGCCGTCGCGTCGACCAGGCGAACATCCTGCTGCGGCAGATCATAGAGACGTCGACCACGATGTTTGTACTGATCCCCAATCAGCACATCGGCAGCTGGAAAGTGGGCTTTGCACCCCAATGGGTCGCCCGCGAATATCTCTCCCGCCGCGGCACCAGCCCGTTCCGTAGCCACGAACTGATGCCGTCCCGTTGTCCGCTGTTGGGCTATCATCGCCACAAGATCCAGGTTGAAGGGCAGACGGTGGGAACGTGGTTCTTTGACGTCTCATCTCAACCGGAAGTCGGCGAAGAGGCCTATTTCGCCGGTGCGAAGATTCTTACCGATTTCTTTCAACGCAATCTGCGGGAGTTTCAGCACCCGGAACTGGACCCGCTAGGACAGCAGGTAATCCAAGCGTGCCTGGATGGAGCGTCCCTGCAGGAGTACGACGCTTTCACGCCGGGCTCCGCGTAGTCGGCTTCATGCTGTCTCGAGGGGCAACCGCGTTGGATGAGAAGGATTTACGGTGGTAGTCGGGAAACACGGCTGTGCGACGGGTGGCTGCGAGTCGCGATAGCGAACCACGGCTACCCGGCCGCCTGCTCGCGGGAAAGTGCATCCGGCAACTGGACATGGTAGAGTAGCCGTGGCTGCTGCCCCCGCCGACGGGCTGCTCGACGATCCCCGCCTTGAGGTTGCCACCATGCGTTTCGTTCTGTGCCGCTTTTCGCAGGCGGCTTTGGCTGCTGTTGTCGCGCTCGTTTCGGCCTCAGGACTTGTCCGCGCCGAGCCGGTCAGCACCGAGCCGGTGCAGGGGATCCGCACGAATACGCCGGCGGTGTTCGCCCTGACGAATCTGCGGATTGTGCCGCAGCCGGGGGTGGTGATCGAGCGGGGGACAATCGTCGTTCGCGATGGCGTGATCGAGGCTGTCGGCGCAGACATTCCGATTCCCGCCGACGCCCGGACGATCGATCTGGCCGGCAAGACTGCCTACGCGGGGCTCGTCGACGCTTACACCGAGCAGTCGATTGCCGCCGATCCGACGTCGGCCGGGGCTCCGCACTGGAATCCGCAGATTACCCCGCAGCTGTCGGCAGCCGAGCAATATCAGGCGGACGACGGATTGAACGCCAAGCTGCGGAGCCAGGGGATCGGGGCCCGACTGGTCGCTCCCGGCGGGACGCGGATCATCAAGGGTCAGAGCGCGGTGGTGTCGACCGGCCCCCTCGATCGGTCGCGGGCGATCCTGCGCGAAGGGGTGGGGCAGCATTTTCGCCTGACGGTCAGCTTTAATACCAGCCGCGATAACTATCCAAACTCGCCGATGGGCGCGGTGGCCCTGGCCCGGCAGACGCTGCTCGACGCGGCCTGGTATCAGGAGGCGCAGCGGGCCTGGGAGCGGAGCACATCGCTGCCGCGGCCCGAGCGGAACGACGCTCTGGCGGCTTTGGCGGCCTGTGCGGCCGGGCAGCAGCCGGCGTTTATCGATGCGGCCAACGAAGAATTCGTCCTGCGTGCCGATCGGTTTGCCCGCGAGTTCGGCCTCGCCGCGGTGATTCGCGGCAGCGGGCGAGAGTATCGCCGGCTCGACGAGATCAAGGCGACCGGCCGCACGGTGATCGTGCCGGTCAATTTCGCGTCGGCGCCGGCGGTTGCCACGATCGAGGAGGCGCTCGATGTGTCGCTCCAGCAGCTCATGCACTGGGACATTGCTCCCGAGAACCCGGCTCGGCTCGAGGCGGCGGGAGTGCCGATCGTCCTGACGACGTACGGCCTTCGCGATCCGGCGACGTTCCTGGGCGCGGTGCGGACAGCCGTCGAGCGCGGGCTGCCGGCTGACCGGGCTTTGGCCGCCCTCACGACGTCACCCGCCAAGCTCGTTGGTCTCGAAGCTCGGCTCGGCAAGATCGCCCCCGGCATGCTGGGGAATCTGGTGATCGCCGATGGCGAACTGTTCGCCAAGAAGACCAAGTTGGTGGAAACGTGGGTCGACGGGCAGCGCTTTGAACTGGCGAAAGACCCGCCGATCGATCCCCGCGGAACGTGGCAACTGGAGCTGAAGGGGGCCGACGACCGGGTGCTCCGGCTGTCGCTGAAGTTGGTCGGCTCAGCGAAGGAGCCGAGCGGCACGCTTCGCAAGGGAGCGGCCGAAGAAGCGGCCGCGGACAAAGGGAGCGAAATCAAACTGGCCAGTGCCTCGGTGACCGATGCGCAGCTCGCGTTTCGGTTCGAGGCGAAAGAACTGGGCCAGGAGGGGCCGGCCCGGGCGACGGCGACGCTGTCGGTGGATGCCGACCATAAGGCGACGCTGCTCGGCGAGGTCGTGTGGGCCGATGGACGGCAGGAGTCTCTCACGGGTGTTCGCATAGCGCTCCCGACGGCCGAAGAGCGGAAAGCAGATGAAAAGTCGGCGGAAGAGCCGAAAGCGGAAAGCGGAAAGCCGGAGGGTGACAGGCCTGCCGACGAGAAACCGGCTGAGGAGAAGAAACCCGATGAAAGGAAACGCGGGCCGGCGCTGTTGCCGGTGAATTTCCCGCTAGGGGACTTTGGCCGCACGCAGGCCCCGGAGCAGCCCAAGCTGGTCGCGTTCAAAGGTGCCACGCTCTGGACCTGCGGCCCGGCCGGTGTGATTGAAGGGGGGACGCTGCTGGTCGGCGATGGGAAGATCATTGCCGCCGGCAAGGACATTGAGATTCCCGCCGACGCCAAGGTGGTCGACGCGGCCGGGATGCACATTTCGCCCGGGATCATCGATTGCCATTCGCACATGGGGACCGACGGCGGCGTGAACGAGAGCAGCCAGGCGATCACGTCGGAGGTACGGATCGGCGATTTCCTCGATCCCAACGACATCTCGATCTACCGGCAACTAGCGGGCGGCGTGACCGCGGCCAATATCCTGCACGGCTCGGCCAATCCGATCGGCGGCCAGAACCAGGTCGTCAAGCTCCGCTGGGGGGCGAGCGGCGAGGGGCTCAAGTTTCGCGAGGCCCCGCCGGGGATCAAGTTTGCTCTGGGCGAAAACGTGAAGCAGAGTAACTGGGGTGATCGGTACACGACGCGGTATCCTAAGTCGCGGATGGGGGTCGAGCAGCTCCTGCGCGATGCGTTCGCAGCGGCCCGCGACTATCAGGCGGCGCACGACCGCTGGCAGCAGGACCGGACCGGTATTCCGCCGCGCCGCGATCTGGAGCTCGAGGCGCTCGCCGAAATCCTGGCGGGCAAGCGGTGGATTCATTGCCACAGCTATCGACAGGACGAAATCCTCGCGCTGATCCGTGTCTGCGACGACTACAACGTCACGATCGGCTCGCTGCAGCACATCCTCGAAGGGTACAAGGTGGCCGACGTG
>JALORD010000025.1 GCA_025459145.1 Pirellulaceae bacterium
GGGCGTCGACCACATTCACCGCCCACTGGGCGATCCGGCGGATAAACAGCTCGCGCATTTCGACCTGCCCGAGCGTATTCTCGTGCGGCACCGGCAGCAGCGCGGCATTCGGAAACGCCCCGTTGTCGAACATCAGCATTGCCAGGCAGTACAGATGCCGAGCGTAGAGCTGCTTCGAGAGATAAAGGTCGACGGCATTCACCGGACCGTCTTGATTGACGTCAACGCCGTTTGTGTGATTGGCCGTGGTGCCGCCAAAGCCTGTCGGACCGCCTTGCCAAGCGGGCTCACCCGCCGTCGATTCGAGTGGCTCATCGACGGCAAAGTTGCCATTGTTGTCAAAGCCATCGCCAAACCAGCGGTTGATATCGAACTTCGTCCCGTGGCGGAATTCCCAGGGGACGATCTTGTTGAGTTCCTGTGAAAGCTGCGGCTCGACAAGTCCCGCCGCCTGCAACCGGAGGTAATACAGATTGAGAATCGTGGCATTGGGTTCCAGCACCGTTCGCCAATTCGTCCCCGTCGCTCCCGGTACGGTTCCCTGCGGGGCATAGGCGCTCGGGACGGGGAGGCTCGAATGTCCCAGGCCCAGCCGTTCGCGATTGGTATGGTCGTTGCCAATGATCCCTGGGTTGTTCGAAGCCAAGGAAGTGGGAGCCAGCACCAGCGGCCGGCTGACGATCTTCTGGGCATCGAGATCGTGATAGCGGAGCATCCGCTCCAGTTCGACCATCGTGTACGGCGAATCCGCGTTATTCGTGAGGCCATTAAGCGCCAGCTCGTACGGGTTGTCGTACATCTCGTTCACGACCCCCGAGAGGGCATAGATCGGCTGTCCGCCGTAATCGAGCGACACCGCGCTGCGGCCAAAGACATCGGGCGGGCTCGAATACCACATCCCGAGGACCGGATAGTTGTTCGGAATGCCGTGATGCTTGACGATGTCGAGCGCGTCGCGGAACGTCGGCGGCGTGCCGGCCGGAATGCCGGGACGGGCATTGTTGCCCGTATCAGCGATCGGCCCTGGACCGGACAGGTTCGAGCTGTAACGGCCGTAGAGAATATTGCTGTACGCTGCAACGTCGCCGCCGAACAGATTGGTCATGTCCACTTCGGCGGGACCGAAGCCCAGGCCGCGGGGGAGGAACGTGCCTGCGGGGGCGAGGCCAAATTGGACAGGAAGCGGCGTCTCCGCGCGATTTACATAGCTGCCCGATGAATTGTCGACCTGCGCCAACGTGCCATGTGCATTAAGATCGGCCCGGCCGTCCATGTCTTTCACCAGGATCGCCACCAGCCGTTTGTAGCGTTTGCCGTCGGGGGCGGTGACGACCGGCAGGCCCGGGTCGACCCAAACGCTGTCGGCCACGCCGTCGCCGTCGTTGTCGACGTCCCAGATGCCGTTCAGATTGCTCAGATTGTTGAGCAGGATGCTCGTCACCTGTTCGGAGATGGCCGGCTCAGTCAGCGACGGGTCGGCAGTGGTGACTTGCTGCCGAATGGCCGCGTAGTCGAGCATCGGCCGGAAGATGAACGTCCGCAGGAAATTCGCTTGCTGCGGATTGGCGAACGGATTCACAGTGCCGGAAGATGCCGTGAGCTCCGACGGCAGGTTGTTCCGCCAGTAATTCACCAGCTCCGGCCGGTGAAACGACGGGATCAGCGGCGCGGCATTCCCCGCAGTCCGCAGCTCCGCCGTGTTCGGCGGGACCATCGCCAAATACATGTTGTGCAGGTCGACCGCGTCCCACGATTCGTCGAGGCCGCCGGCCTGGATCGCGGTGGGATCGTACATCCCAGCCGTATCGTAGCCGTTGAAGTGCGGCAGGAGGGCGATCGGGAGAGCCGTCGCCATGCCGGCGCCCGTGTAGGTCGCATCGACATTCCGCGACGTCGCCTCGTATCCCGCCCCGGTCCCATTGAACGGCGCGCCGTTGATGACGAAGCGGTTGCCGATTTGGGGAGCGGCCAGGTTGGAGTGGGCTTCGATGTAAATCTGGGCGTTCACCGGATCGAACTGCAAAATGCGCGTGCTCTGGCCGGCGAGCGGGCCGTCGATGAACGTCAGGACGCGGCCCGTGTAGTAATCGAAGATCGGCGACGAGGTGCCGACGAACGTGGCGTTGAACGCAATCGCCTGGCCGCCCCACTGCTGGGTGCCGACGCTCGTCAGGCCGCCGGCCAGAAAGTCCCGCCCGTACAAGTCTTCGAGGATCGAATGTCCGTTGAGGGCCGAGCGGCCCGCCATGTCGTACAGGAGCTGCCCCAGGACGAGGTCGAATTCCTTTTCGGGATGGTCCCCCACTTCATCGCGGCGGGCTTCGATCGTGCCCCGGTCGAGCGCTCGCGAGGCGAGCAGCACGAACGTCACGCCAATCAGGAGGAGCAGTGTCAGCAGGCTGGCGACGATCAGCAGGATCACCCCGCGCCGGCTCCTCGGCATCCGCAGCCTTGCTCGCAGGCGGGCCATTCGACGAGATCGTTGTTTTTCGGACATGGCTCTCTCCGACGTTGTCTCTGGCCGACGTGCGCGTTCCGTCGTCCTTGTTCCGTCATTCGTTCCCGCCAGCCGGGGTGCTCGCGGGGCCTCTGTTCGGTCGGTCGGCGCGGCCCCAGGCAGATCTGGACCTCGCCGCTTCAGTCGGTTCCCGACTTCGCTGATTTCAGGCCGGTTGTGCAGCCGAGCGGCTACAAGCCCGACTCGAGTTTGATCGTTTTCTCGTACACACCGATGACGCCCTGGCAGATCACTGCCTGCACATTCGTGGGAGCGGGCATGCCGACGACATCCCAGTCGCGGCCGATCAGCGTGACATAGCGTTCGTACGCCGTTCCGTTGTAGGTTACCTCCGCCTCGGTATCGCTCACGCGGTACCACTGAAAGCGATAGACGTTGCCGCTCGTGGTGCTCGTGACGCCCGACAGCATGATCCAGTCGTTCGGGCGCAAATTGAGCTCCACCTCGGCCTCGGCCTGGCTGGTCGCCAGCCGGCTGGTGAGGAGGACTTCGCCCCCGGTGACGCCCAGGCCCGGCATACCGCCGACATTGACGACCCGCTCGGTGGCATCGTCGACCGTGGTAAAGAGCGTGCTGGTCGCCGGATCGACGCCCAGGTTCGATGGCCGCTGGTTAAAGACGACAAGCGAGAGGACGTATGTATCGGTGGCCCGGGCCGAGTAGCGGTCGAGCTTCGGGACGAGCGTCGCCAGCCAGGACATGTTGCGATTCGCTTGCCGACGAGCGACTCGGCGGGCGAAGGGATTGGCGATCGTCGAATCGGCGGGCAGTCGGTCCCACTGCTGGTAGGCCTCCAGCGTGTCATCGCCGTCGTTGCGGATGTACGACAGGTCGTCGTCGCACGAGAAAATCGTATCGGCCAGAATCCGGCTCATCGGCTGCTGCGGCTGCGGCGCGCGATTGATCCCATCCCAGAGCGAAATGCGGAACATTCGCGGATCGGTGGCCAGCGCGGTGTAGGGGAAAAAGCCGGCCTGCGTGGCCAGGGCGGGCGTCGCATTGCTGGCGGCGATCATCCGCGGATCGATGCAGTACGACGCGGTGCTGGCAACGGGAATGCCCGTCAATGGATCGACCGGTTCAAAGACAAACTGATTCGTGACGCTATTCCACCGCATCCAATTGCTGGTCTTCCGCATGCCGCGGGAATCGAACTCGTGCACGCCCGAAAGGCCGGCGACCGCCAGGGATTCCGCGGTGCGGGCTTTGCGGGCCTGGGCCACGGCAGCCGGCAGCAGGGCCAGCGCACCGAACAGTCCGACAACGACTACCAGGATCGCGAACAGAACCTCGATGATCGTGACACCGCGGCGCGACACTGCTGGTCGAGCCAGCAGTGGCACCCGGCGGCGAGCACTGCTGGACGAGCCCGCAGTGGCACCCGGCACAGGGCATCGCGATGGTGACGGATGGGAGAGCACTAGTTTCCTCCTCGCTGTTCGCGGGTAGTAGCGTTTTCGCGGGAGTGAAGCAGCATGACGCCGAGTGTCGCCGCGGGAGCGACGGTGGGATTGAGCGTCTGCTGGCGGCCAGCGGGAATCGCCGCTTCCGACGGGAAGACGGTGACGCTCGTCGGCGATAGGGTGGCCTGGTCCAGCGGCGGCGGCAGGTTGTCGGTCGACGTGACGCTGCCGTTGAGGCGGCCGATGCTCACCCAGAAGCTGTTGGGATCCATCAGATTTGACGTTTCCTCGGCGAACAGGTTGAAGCCGGTCGGGTGATCGGCATTCGCGCCGAACGGCGCGTTGATCTTGTCGGTCTGGCCGATGAGGAAGTGAATCGTTCCCGTGACGGGGACGCGGGCGTTATCGAGGAACATCCCGTCGACGCTGCCATCGGGGGCGAAGAGCAAAATCAGCCGGTTGGCGGTCGTGAGTGGAGACTGGAAAGCACTGGAGGGCCCCATGCCGCTGTATTGCACGTCGACGCAGGTGCCGCCCGTCAGGACCAGGGGCTTGCCCACGCGGCGCGGCATCCGCAACACCTGAAAGGGCTTGGCGGGGGAGGTCGGCGTGTTGTAGCCCGGCGGGTAGAGCGTGCTGGCCATGCTCGTCTGCAGGACGAACTGCGTGCCGACCCGCCGGAACAGGAACCAGACGCCGCGATAGTCGAAGCGGACGAGGAACTCGTCGCCATCGTCGACCAGGTTGGCCAGGTAGACGGGTTCCACCGTCGTATCGGCGTTGCCACTCGTATCGAAGAAGCCGAGTTCGTACTGCATGCCGTTCTGGACCACTTTGGCCCGCGAATTCAGCGTGCTGCCGGCGTAGGGGGGCTGCACTTCGGCCAGGTAAATCTGCGTGCACTGCTTCACGCCCGCCGGGGCTCCGGCCGGGACTTCATACTCGAACCACAGACCGAAGGGTCGGTTGTTGCGGCCCGCCATCGTCTTGGCGAGGGCGGCCTGGGCATTGAGTTGCCGGGCCGATTCGGTCGAGCGGGTGTCGTCCATCACCCGCTTGGCCACCGGCAAAGCGGCCACGACGACGATCGACAGGATGAAGATCACCACCAGCATTTCGGTCAGCGTATAGCCGCCGGCCGCGCGACGCCGGAAGCGGCCCGACCGGACGAACGAATTGTCACATGACGGTTGCATGATTAGTTCGTATCGAAGTCGTGGTTGGTGATGTTGTCGGCCCAGCCGCGAGTATTGATATCGACGGTGCCTGCCTGCAGGATGGGCGCGCCCGGCACGTAGTACGGATCGTTCGGGATGGCCGTTTGCGAGTAGCGAAACACGAAGGGAATCGTGTCGTCGTCGAGGATCGTCGCCACGTCGTACTGGCCGTCCTGTCCCGGCGAGAACAACAGCGGCTTGAGAGCAAATGGCTGCAACTGTGGACTAGCCCATCGCGGATCGACCTTCACCGGATCGAACGGATCGGGAGCGAAGGGGATGAGCGGCGCGAGAGCGGCGTCGGGATGCCGCGAGGCAATCCGCGTTTGCGTGGTGATCGGGACGATGTCGTCCGACGTGGGCCAGCCCGCTTCGAAAATGTCGTCGGGTGTTCCATTCCCGTCGTCGTCTCCACCCGCGATGCCCCAGGCTCCGTCAGGGCCCGGATGCTGCGAATAGCCGGGCGCCCATCGCAGGAACGCGATCGGCTGTCCCCAGCCGTCGAGGATTTCGCGCATGCCGTCGCCATCGGTGTCGCCGATTTCGTCGGTCGAGAAAAAGTCGAGGGCGCTCTTATCGCCGTCCTTCATCGCCGAGAGGATCAGGTACAGGCACTCCGAACCTTCGTGCTGCCGCGTCCAGTTGGTGAGTGAAGTCCACGAGGCGGGAGTGCTCGGGTCGCCGCCGGTGGCCCGGACGGCGAGGCGGAAGTACGTCCGCTGGAGCGACGTTTGCGTCATGCCGGCGACGCCACTGACTTCCGGCGAGGGGGGGTTAGTCGTGAAGTTGATGATGTCAGTCCGTCGGTCGGGAAGTTCCATCCGCTGCAGGGCCCGCATCGCACTGAGCCGCATTTGAGCCGCCACGAGCGGTGTCGTTCCCGCAGAAATCCGCACCGGCACGGCTCGCGTCCGGTAGCCTTCCCACCGTTCGTCGAGCAGGATATCGACCTTGCCGATGATCGACCGGGTGCGGGCAGCGCGGGCGTCGTTGACGACCGCCGCCAGACCGGCGACAGTCAGCCCGGCCATGATCGCCAGGATCGACATGACGATCAGTAGCTCCATCAGCGTGAAGCCGCGTCGCGGGCTGCGGGTTGTCGTATGTAGCGTCATAATCTTGGGCTCCGTCGCGCCAGGCAGATCAGCCGGGTGGAGTGGGTCAGCGGCGGAAGTCGCACTATTCAATAAAGTCCTGCAGCCGGCGGCCTTCGCTGAAGCTGGTCATGTTGTCGCGATCGGCGGGGGAGTAGTTGCCCCCTTGCGGGAAGAACTTGGCGCCGGGCGTCGCAGGGTCGAGGCCGAACTCGCCGTCCTGACCCGCACAGATGATTTGGAATGTCGTTGGGGCCATCGGTTTGAACTGTTGGGTCAACGGCAGTGCCGTGCTGCTACTTGCCTTGATCTCAGACCAATAGGGCCGGGTTGTGCCGAGCGATGTACTCTCGGCGTGTGCCGCATAGAGAGGATCTGTGAAGTCGGTCAGGAAATACGCGTATGACCGTTTGTCGATGTAGATGTAGTTCGTCTCGCCTGCGTTTACCGCACGATAAGACGGGAATCCGTCTCCGTTTGCATCACTAAGCTTCTGTTCCTCAATTTTGCCATATCGCACTGGCGATTTCGCCGCATTAAGACGCGAGGCATACGGATCGGCTGGATTCCACGTGGGATCCGGCAATACCGAAATCGTTGCCGCTTTGAACGGCTCCCGGTCATCCGCATCGATCAGATGCAGCCAGAAGACAAGCGCCTCGCCTTCGTCGATGTTGGGTACGGTCGTGATCGGAGGAGGCGCGGACTCAGAAAATCCTGGGCCCCACACCGCCTTGATGAACAAGTCGCGATGCTGCGGCGTCGCGTTCGGGTAGCACTTCCGAACGTGCTGCATCACAATCGCGTATTGCCGGAAGTTCGGCGGGTAGTCCCCCTTTTTATCCTTGTAGCTCTCGACCGCATCGCTGAGCATCCGGATATCGGTGGCAATCGCCGCGCGGCGAGCACTGTTCATCGCCATCATCACCGCCGGCAGGAGCAGGGCGACGAGGACGCCGATGATGGCCAGGACGACCAGCATTTCGACGAGCGTGAAACCACGCAGGCGGCTTTGACGTGTGGGCGACATCCTCTTAGCTCCTCACAAGTTTCGACGCGAAAACATTGGCACCCGACCCTGACCCCGGCCCTCTCCCAGCGGGAGAGGGAGACGCGATTTTCGACGCTCGCTTAGCTGAGCCCTTGAATGAGCGAAATCAGCGGCAGGAAGAGCGCGATGACGATAAAGCCGACCGCACCACCGAGGAACACGATGAGCAAGGGTTCGATGAGCTTCATCAAACCGTCGGTCAGGGTGCTGACTTCCTCGTCGAACACGTCGGCCACTTTGTAGAGCATCGTGTCGAGTTCGCCGGTCTCTTCGCCGACGTCGACCATGTTGACGACCAGTTCGTCGACGACGCGGGAATTCATCTTGAGAAGGTACCAGGCCAACCCGACCACACCACCGCCGATCGCCGCCCCGAGGAGCGGCTGCAGGCCGATTTCCTTGATCATGCCAGGCATCGACATGATGAGGAGCGGCCAGAACGCACCCGACAGGAACCAGAGGAAGGCCGCGATCGGATGAAAGCCGGGCCGCGAGTTGTTCGCCATGGGGCGGGCGATCGTTTCGCCCTCGCGAATCGCCTCGGAGACCCGGGCGAACATCCGCTCGAAGAGGGCGTTGCCGGCCGTTTCACGGGTAATATTGAGCCCTTCCAGAATGGGCACGCCCGAGGCAACCAGCGTCCCGAGCGTCCGCGTCGTACGGGCCATCGTGTTCTTTTCGATCAGCATGCCCATGATGGGCCACTTGAGGACGAACATGTCCCAGCCCATGCGGCCATGCTTGAACTTGCGGAGAATCTTGACGAACAGCCAGACGACGACGGGAATCAGCGGGATGCTGTACCAGCCCGAGGAGACCACCCAGTTGGAGATGTTGATGAGGAGCGTGGTCATCGGCGGCAGCTTCAGACCGAACTCGTCGAACATTTTTTGGAAGACGGGGACGATGCGGAGCATGATGAAGGTGAGAATGCCCACCGCCACCAGCACGACGACGACCGGATAGATCATCGCCCCTTTGACCTTCCGCTTGAGCGATTCGCTTCGTTCAAGGAACTCCGACAAGCGGCGCAAGATCACTTCGAGCGCACCGCCCGCTTCGCCCGCCTTGATCATGTTCACATAGAGGCGGTTGAAAACCTTAGGGCTCTTGGCCATCGCTTCGCTGAGCGTGGAACCCGATTCGATTTCGTCGCCGACATCCATCAGGGCGTTCTTCAGCCGACCCGGCTTTTGCTGTGTCTCCAAGATGCGGAGGCTGCGGAGAATCGGCAGACCGGCGTCCTGCAGAATCGAGAGCTGCTTGGTGAACAGCGAGAGCTGTTTGGAGCCCGCCCCGCCGAACGCCATGCCGCGCTTCTTCTTGCCGCTGGGGCCGCCGCCGGCCTTGCCGCCGGCTCCCTTTTTGACGGCAATCTTGGTGACGAAGTAGCCCATCTGCCGGATGGTGGCCTGGGCTTCTTCTTCACTCTGGGCGTCGATCACATCCTTGATCTCCTGCCCGGTGGCGTCCATGGCTTCGAATTGATAGGTAGGCATGGCATTCTCCCGTCGACAGTCGCTACTTGACTCTGTTGTTTTGTGACTTGTCACTTGTCATTGGTCACTTGCAAATGACCAGTGACACATGACCAATGACCTTCTTCTTTATGCTTCCAAAATCGTTTCGCGCACCACTTCGTCCAGGGTCGTCGTGCCTTCGAAGGCGAAGTTCATTCCGGCCTCGCGGAGGGAGACCATGCCGAAGCTTTGGGCCGCCTTGCGGAGCTCATCGATCGACGAACCCTGCATCACCAAGTCGCGGAGGTGATCGTTCATGATCATCAGTTCGAACAGCCCCACGCGCCCCTTGTAGCCCGTGTTGTTGCAGACATCGCAGCCCCGGCCGCGGAAGGCCTTCTTGCCGGCCATGTCTTCCAGCTTCATGCCCAGATCCATGAGGAGGTCTTCCGAGGGCGCGACCTCCTCGCGGCACTGGCTGCAGACCCGGCGGACCAGCCGCTGCGCCAGGATCGCTTCGACCGTGGCGGTGATGAGGAACGTGGGAACCCCCATGTCCTTCATACGAGTGACCGTGCTGGGCGCATCGTTGGTGTGCAGCGTGCTGAACACCATGTGCCCCGTGAGCGAGGCCTGGACGGCGATCTGCGCGGTCTCCAAATCGCGAATTTCGCCGACGAGGATGATGTCGGGATCTTGTCGCAGAATGGCCCGCAAACAGGCAGCAAACGTGACGCCGATCTCGGCGTCGATGGGAATCTGAACAATGCCGTCGATCTGATACTCGACCGGGTCTTCGGTCGTGATCAGCTTGTCCTCCATGTGGTTCAGCTCGGTGAGGGCCGAATAGAGCGTCGTCGTTTTGCCGGAACCGGTGGGACCCGTCACCAAGACGATCCCGTTGGGACGGTTGATCACCTCGCGGAACTGCTTGAGCGTGGGCGGGTCCATCCCTACCTTGGCCAGGTTGAGCGACACGACCGAGCGGTCGAGTACTCGCATGACGACGCTCTCGCCGAACATCGTGGGGAGCACGCTCACCCGCAGGTCGACGGGGTGGCCGCCGACCGTCAGTTCGATGCGGCCATCCTGCGGCAGGCGGCGCTCGGCAATGTCGAGATTCGCCATCACCTTGATGCGCGTGGTAATGGCAAATGCCAGGTGCCGCGGCGGCGGGACCATCTCGAACAAGACGCCGTCCGCCTTGATGCGGATGCGGAATTCGTCTTCGAACGGTTCAAAGTGGATGTCGCTGGCGTGGTCCTTGATGGCCAGGAGGAGCACCATGTTCAGCAGCTTGCGCACCGGAGCGCTGTCGGCCAGGGCTTCGACATCGGCCAGTTCGAGCGGTTTGCCCGCCTCGAGCGCGGCCAGGCTCTTTTGCAGATTCTTGTCGTCGTTGATCTCGTCGACGATTCTGCCAACCGTGTCTTTGTCGGAGGCGTAGTATTTGTCGAGCGCCTTCTGCACATCGCCTTCGGCGGCGATCACGATCCGGATTTCGTGCCCCAGGAGGGACCGCAACTCGTCCTGGATGGTGATGTTCTGCGGATCGCAGGTGGCCACCGTCAGGCGGTTCCCTTCGAAGTGAATCGGAATCGCCCGGTAGAGCTGCGACATCGACTCCGACATTTTCGTCAGCACATCGTGCGGGATCGTCATCTCGGAGAGATCGACGATCTGCATTCCCATCTGTTCCGAGAGCGACTGCACGAGCTGCTCTTCGGTCAGCATGTTCAGCTCAAGCGCAATCTTTCCCAGCAGCGTCCCGGGACGCTGCTGCTGCTCGTCGAGCAGCATTTGCAGTTGCTCGTCGCCCATGAAACCCATGTCGACGAAGATCTGACCGATACGACGGATGGCCATGGATTGCTCAGTTCAAGGTTCAAAGTTCAAGGTTGTCAGGTGTCAGGTGGAGCGGATCGCGATCGGCTCTCGCCCGTCGCCCCTAACTCCTAGCCCCTCGGTTAGTGTCCGCCCGGTTTGCGTGGGCCGCCCGGCTCGTCGCTTCCCGGAGGGAGCGCGCCGTGCTCTTCCATGATTCCTCGCTGCGCGTTGACGATCCGCTTGGCCAGTTCGTCCGGGTTCTGGGCTTTCGCCAGCACATCTTCGATCGTGACCCGCTCTTCGCGCCACAGCTTGAAGAGGGCGTCGTCCATCAGTTGCATGCCGAACTTGGCCCCGGTCTGGATGGCCGAGTTGATGCGGAAGGTCTTGTTTTCGCGAATCAGGTTGGCGATGCCCGGCGTCACGACGAGAATCTCGTACGCGGCGCAGCGGCCGCCGCCGATCTTCGGGAGCAGCGTTTGCGCGACGACGCCGATAATCGCCGTCGACAGCTGCGTGCGGATCTGATCCTGCAGGTTGCCGGGAAAAGCGTCGATGATGCGGTTGATCGTTCCCTGGGCGCTGTTGGTGTGCAGCGTGCCGAACACGACGTGCCCCGTTTCGGCCGCACTGATGGCCGCTTCGATCGTTTCCAGATCGCGCATTTCGCCGACCAGGATCACATCGGGATCTTGCCGCAGGGCGCGGCGAATCGCCTCGCTGAAGCTGGGGACGTCGACGCCGATCTCCCGCTGGTTAACCGTGCTCTTCTTGTGGTAGTGATAGAACTCGATCGGGTCTTCGATCGTGATGATGTGGTGGTCAACGTTCTCGTTGATGTAGTTCACGAGACTGGCCAGCGTCGTGCTCTTGCCCGAACCCGTCGGACCGGTGACCAGAAACAAACCGCGGGGACGCAGCACCAGCTTCACGCAGACATCCGGCAGGCCAAGCTGCTGCGGCGTGAGCATGTCGTTGGGAATCTGCCGCAGCACCATCGACACGTTGCCGCGCTGCTTGAAGATCGACACGCGGAAGCGGGCCAGATCGCCGAAGGCAAAGCCAAAGTCGGCGCTCCCGCGCTCCTGCAGTTCTTTCTGGCACCGCTCGGGGGCGATGCTCTTCATCAGGGCGACCGAATCTTCCGGCTCCAGCACCTTCGTTTCGAGCTTGCGCATGCGCCCATGCAGGCGAAAGACGGGAGGCTGACCGACGACAATATGAATGTCGCTCGCCCCCTGCTTCACGCAGGCCTGCAACAGCTTGTCGATCAGAATCGTTGCCATGGGCCAATTTCCTTAAGAGTGACCTTGAGCCCGCCAAAAGCGCAATCGTCAAGCAGCAGCACCCAGAAGTGCATGGCTGTCCGTCGGTTGCAATTTCCGAGGCCCGCTTGCGAGCGAAGGGATTGCCGAGGCGCGGATCGATTGATCCGCCTACCTTGCAGAACTCCGCCTGATTATTTTTCTCTCTGGCTGCTTCGAACTGCCTGCGTTGAACTCTGTTCCTGTCCGACTACCGGGTTACGGTCTCGCGACTCCAACCGACAGGTGAAAGGGAATCGTACAAATATGAAGGAATGATTCCGCGTGCCTCGACGACACCTGTTCGGTGTGCGGGTCGCAGCCGGGCGGATGGTGAAAAGTGCCCGAGACGTCCCGCTCGCTGATGGGTGATTATGAAGCCATCCGATCCGCCAGGCGAACTCCGGAAGGAAAAGGACCGCGAAAGCCGATTTTTCAGCTTAATTAGGCGAGGATATCCTTGCACGAATTTCGGGCGGTCGTGTAACGCCTGGGAGTACGTCTCGTGAGCTGCCAAGCCCCGCGGGAGGACTTCGCCGGGTCGCGATCCCCGCTGCGGCTCGCGGCGGACCAAGTCGCAACGCATCGGCGATCGCCGATATTGGCTGCCGTCAGGAGGTTTAGCGGAAGATGTCCTCACTAATGATATCTTGTTCAGTCCTCTTCGCGTTGCGATAGACTTCGTCGAGCGTGGTTACTCCCTGCACCACCTTGCGAATCCCATCGACGTAAAGCGTTTTCATTCCTTGATTTATGGCCTGCTTGCGAATTTCGACGGCCGACACACTCTTGAAGATCATTTCACGGATCTTCGAATTGATGAGCATCAGTTCGAAGATGCCCTGCCGGCCGCGGTAGCCGCCTTTGTTGCAATTGGAGCAACCCTTCCCTTTCGAAAAGTTCGCCTTGGCGGCCAATTTGGGGGGTATGCCGGCATCGCGTAGGACCGCTTCGGAGAGCACATTCTGCTGCTTGCACTTGGTGCAAATCAGGCGCACTAGACGCTGCGCCAGCACGGCGATAACGCTCGAGGCCACCAGATAATTGGGAACACCGATGTCCACCATGCGTGTTACAGCGCTGGGCGCATCGTTCGTATGTAGAGTACTGAAAACTAAGTGTCCAGTTAAAGAAGCCTGGATTCCCATCGAGGCCGTCTCTTCATCGCGCATTTCACCGACCAGGATGATGTTCGGTGCCTGTCGCAACATCGAGCGGATAATGCGTGCAAAGTCGAGCCCGATGTTGTGCCGAACTTCGACCTGGTTGATGCCCGGCAAGTAGTACTCGACAGGCTCCTCAGCGGTGATGATCTTTCGATCAGGTCGGTTGAGGGCGTTCAGGGCTGCATACAGCGTCGTCGTCTTTCCGGACCCGGTCGGCCCGGTCACCAGGACGATCCCATTCGGTCGACGGATAAGCTGGGTAAACTGCTGGAAGTTGTAGTCCGACAGGCCGAGCTGCCGGATCCCCACCTTGATGTTCTCCTTGTCGAGGATACGCATGACCACCGACTGGCCATGGCTGGTAGGAATAATGCTGACGCGGAGATCTAAATCTTTGTCACCTGCTGTAATTTTGATACGCCCGTCCTGTGGACGCCGGCGCTCGGCAATATCCATGCGCGCCAAGATTTTTACGCGAGAAACAATTGCTGCCAGAAGACGGCGAGGTGGGCTGTCCCGCTTGTGCAATATGCCATCGATGCGGTAGCGAATCCGCACGATTTCTTCGAACGGCTCGATGTGGATGTCGGACGCCCGCAGGAGGACCGCCTCCTTGATCATCAGGTCGACGAGGCGGACGATCGGGGCACTGTTCTCATCCACCTGTTCGGTGGAGCCGACGGCGGTTGTCGTGGCCGTCTCCGTGAAGTCGATCGCCGTATCGGTGAACTCCTGGAGCACGGAGTCAGCCGATTCACCTTCGATTTGGCTGTAGTACTTGTTGATCGCTTCGAGGATCTTCTCGCGGGGCGCCAGGGCGATTTCGATCCGACAATTCAAGATAAATCGCAGCTTTTCGACCGTATCGATATCGTACGGATCGCTGACGATTACCTTCAGGGCATCTTCATCCTTCGAAAGGGGAAGGATCGCGTTTTCGCGAGCGACTGACTCCGGGACGAGCTCGATGATCGCTTCGGGAATCGTCACTTCCGTCAGGTCGACGTAGTCGCGGCCGTGCTCCTGAGCAACGGCCCGCATGACGTCCTCGCCCGACGCATAGCCGAGCTTGATGATCGTCTCGGCGAGGCTGGCGTTCTGATCTTTGGAGACCTGTCGCGCTTCGTTCAGCTGGTCCTGACTGATGATCCGCCGCCGGAGGAGGATCTCGGAGAAATCACCTTTGCGAGCCACTCAATGCACCCTTTCATCTAGACGCCGCACAACCGCCAGATCGTGAGAACTCTGAATCGGCCGCGGCGCAAGGCCACTTGCCCCGGCTGCTGGTCGCCAGCCCCAACCATCTGCATTTACCCGAGCGCGTGCCAAGTCCCTGAGCAGCCTCTTCACTCGGGGCAGGAGGGAGAAGAACACTCCCAGATGCCACCCCAGGGGACGAAGCGCAGCACTGCCGCTCCTGGCGGCACCCGAAAATGCCGCCAATCGCTATTGTGTGAGCTTTGACGCCAATGTCAATTCACAACGTGGCTTATGACGGCGGAATTACCGACTCCGCCGTCTCTGACTCAGTCGCGGGCAATTCTGCCGGATTTTCGGGTCGGGCAGATTCCTGCGGCGGCAGCGCGGGCGAGGCCACGGGCCTCGAGGCATCGCTACCCAACCCGATTTCCGTCCTCAACTGACGAGCCAGTTCCCGTAATCGGTCGGCCCGCTCGTACTCGCTCTGCGATTCGTGCCGGCTCGCTTGGTGGTAAAGGTGCTCAACTGCCGCGGCGAGGGGCGACGCCGGCTGGTTGGGGCAATTCACCAACTCGCCAGTCGACGGCGCGAGCGGCTCGGCGGTGGGCGCGAGGTCGACTGTCGGTTCGGTTGGCGGGATTGTTGACGGCACATCCGCAGGTACCCGGGCCGACACTTCGGCCAAGATCGAACTGACCTCGCGATGGGTCTCGGGAGATGCTGGATCGCCCTCCAGAATCGTGCCGGCCAGGGGGCTGCCCACTTGCTCGCGATACTGAAGGATCGATTCGACCCGGGGGTCGAGTGCCGCGGGCGAAACAGCTTCCGCCGGGGCATCCCACGAGGCGCTCTGGATGGCGGGACTGACGGGATTCGGCAAATCCGAGTAATCGGCCGGGCGGTCGTAGTGCAAGTGTGTGGGGAAGCGAACTCCGCCCGCGGCTGCCAAAACCGCCAGACCGATCACCACAACGACCGCAGCCACGACCTGCAAGCCGACGATCACACAGGACGCACCGACCAAAAACTTTCGCATCACAGACTCCTTGTTTCCTGCGAATGGGCTCGCCAAGACTTCCGTCACCTCGCCCGCGGCGCATCCTAACCCGGCGACACGCCCAGCGAGAATGCCGAACCGACGGACGATGCGACTCCGTTACTCTTGCTGCCCTGGGACTGGCAGCGGGCGCTAGCATGTAGTCGGCCAGCAACTGGATCAACTGCGTTACCGACCCTGCCTATCCGAGAATTCCGCGCTGCGGCAAAATCGAGTGATACCCTTGCAAGGACCTGAACCATGCCGATCGCCGACAACTCCCGCGAACTGCTCGAAACGTTCGACAACCAGTTTCCGGGCCGCGACTACATCATCGAAATTGTCTGTCCCGAGTTCACATCGGTTTGTCCCAAGACGGGGCAGCCCGATTTCGGCACGCTCACGTTCACCTACACGCCCGACCGGAAGTGCGTTGAGCTGAAGAGCCTGAAGATGTACCTGCAGAGCTTTCGTAACCAAGGGATCTTTTACGAAAACGTGACCAATACGATCCTCGACGACTTGGTGGCGGTGCTTGCGCCGCGGTGGCTGCAACTTGTTGCCTCGTTCACGCCGCGAGGGGGAATCGGCACCAGTGTGACCGTCGTGCACGGCGAGCGAGGTTCCGCGCCGCGAGCGTGAAAGCGGAAACGCCAAAGTGCCGTAAGCATCCGTTCACTCGCAAGCGGCCCAGTTCGCTCCCACGTCCACATCGACCTTGAGCGGCACGGCCAACTCGACGGCTTGCGCCATTTCTTGCACCACCAGCGTCCGCAACCGGGACTCTTCCTCGGGGGGAAACTCGAACACCAGTTCGTCGTGAATCTGCAGGAGCAGTTTGGCGGCGAGCTGTTCCTGCCGCAGGCGGCGATGAATCTGGATCATCGCCCGCTTGATGATGTCGGCAGCGGAGCCCTGAATCACGGTGTTTACGGCAATTCGTTCGGGAAGCGTTCGCTGACGCTTGTCGCGCAACAGGTCCACATTCCGCACACCGCTGACCGGTCGGCGGCGGCCAAAGATGGTGCTGACGTGGCCGTCGCGGCGGCAGCTGCGGAGCGTGTCGAGAATGAACTGGTCGACCCCCGGATACTGGGCAAAGTAGCGTTCGATAAACTCCGCAGCCTCGCCCTTCGAAATTCCCAGTCCCTTGGCCAGACCGAACGGGCTCTGTCCGTAAATCACGCCGAAGTTCACTGCTTTGGCGTTCCGCCTTTGAGTCGACGTCACTTCCGCCAGCGGCACACCGTAGACCTCGCTGGCCACTTGGGCGTGAATGTCGCGATCGTCGGCAAACGCCTGGCGGAGCGTCGCATCGCCCGAAAAATGAGCGAGCACCCGCAGCTCGATCTGCGAATAATCCGCAGCGAGTAGGAGCCAGCCCGCGGGCCCCGGCAGAAATGCCGAGCGAATCTCACGCCCCTGCTCGGTGCGAATCGGAATGTTTTGCAGATTGGGATCCTGCGAGCTGAGCCGCCCGGTCGCCGCCACGTCCTGTTTGAACGACGTGTGCACGCGTCCCGTCGCGGGATGCACCAGTTCCTGCAAGGCGTCGACGTACGTGCTCTTCAGCTTGGTATTCTGCCGATACTCGATCACCTTGGCCGGCAACGGGTGCAGCGGAGCCAGATCCTCGAGCACTTCGGCGTCCATGCTCGGCCCCGTCTTGGTCTTCTTCATGACGGGCAGCTTCAGTTCGTCAAACAGAAGCTGCCCGAGCTGGATCCGGGAATCGATGTTGAACTCCCGCCCCGCAATTTCGAAGATCTCGCGCTCCAGCCGCATGATCCGGTCGTTGAACTGCCCCGACAGTTCCCGCAGTCGGGCCACATCGACCCGAATGCCGTTGAATTCCATTTCGGCCAGCACCGCCACGAGCGGCATTTCCAGCTCGTCGAACAGCTGCTGCATCCCCTCGGCCGCCAACCGGGGAGCCACGAGGTCGGCTATCCGCAGCGGCACATCGGCGTCTTCGGCCGCATAGTCGGTGACGAGCGCCACGGGGACCTCGTCCATCCGCCGCTGCTTCTTGCCGCTGCCGATCAGCTGGTCGATCGTGATCGTCTGGTGCCGCAGGAACCGGCGGGCCATGTCGTCCATGTTGTGGCTCCGCTCGCCCGGTTCGAGCAGAAAATCGGCCACCATCGTGTCGAACATATCGCCGCGCAGCTCGACCCCCGCCGAACGCAGAACCACCAGGTCGTACTTCAGGTTCTGCCCGATCTTCCGCACTGCCGGGTCTTCGAGCAGCGGACGGAGTGTTTCGAGCGCCGCCGCCGGATCGAGCTGCGGCTCGTCCGCCGGAGCACGCACCGGAATGTAGTACGCCTCGCCCGGCTGCCAGCAGAGCGAGTACCCCACGATCTCGGCCCACCGCGGCTGTACCGAAGTCGTTTCGGTATCGACGACGACCCGCGGTTGCTGGCGGGCCTTGTCGACCAGTTCGGCAAGCGCCTCGAGTGTGACAATCGTCGTGTATTTCGCGTTCCACTCAGGAGACGCCGCGGTCGTCAGCTCGGTCAGCGGCTCGCCGCTCCCCGCCAGCGAATCGTCGCCCAGGGGCGAAAGCTCCGTGCCCGCCGAATCCGGTGAGGTTGGCGCAAGTTCGGTCCCCCGGTCCGCGGCACTCCCGGTGCCGCCCAGCTTGCGGGCCAGCAGTTCGATCCGCCGGGCTAGTTGCCGAAAGCCGCACTCGCGGCACAAGGCCTCGAGCACGTCAACCTGCATCTGTCCGACGCGAGCGCTCGTCCAGTCGATCTCGAGCGGTACATCGGTCGCCAGACGCACAAGTTGCCGACTGGCCAGTGCCGTCGCCTGGCCGGAGATGACGTTTTCCTTGCGCTTGGCCCCCGAAATCTCGTGAGCGTGAGCGAAGATTCCTTCCAGCGTCTCGTACTTCGACAAGAGCTCCTGGGCACTCTTCTCGCCGATCAGCGGTATGCCCGGCACATTGTCGACCTTGTCTCCCACGAGCGATTGAAAGTCGACGACCTGATCAGGCCGAATTCCCCAGGTGTTGAGCAGCGATGCCGCATCGAACACCTCCCGCTTCCGCAAGTTCAAAATCTTGATCCGGTCGCTCAGCAGTTGCCGGCAGTCCTTGTCGCTCGTGACGAGGTAGCACAGGCCTCCTTGCTGTTCCACTTGCCGGGCGAGCGTGGCCAGGATGTCGTCAGCCTCGTAGCCCTCGATCGAAAGGAGCGGAACCCCCAAGGCCACCAAAAACCGCTGAATCACCGGAATCTGCAGCACCAGATCCGGCGGCATCTCGTCCCGATTTGCCTTGTACGGCTCGAACAAGTCGTGGCGAAAGTTTTTTCCCGGATGATCAAATGCCGCCACAATCCGCTCGGCATGATGCACTTCAATCAGGTCGAGGACGTCGCGTACAAACCCGTGCACGGCCCCCACCGGCTGTCCGTTAGGCCCGGACATCTCGGGCAGGGCGTGAAACACCTGATAGATAAGCGAATGGGCATCGATCAGGTACGTCGCCGGTTCCGACGCCGCCGACCGGGTGTAAGCCGCCGGTGCTGAGGAAGTTGCGACCGCCTCGCCCCGCCGATCGTCAGTCGTCTTGCCCGCAGCTGAGCCGATCCCCTCAGAATGACTAGAACTTGACCCATGGGAGGGGTCGACGGGGTCGGCGGGGTCGTCGAATCCGGCCAATTGCCGCTGATAACTGCGTTTCGCCATTTGGCCCATAGTATCGGTCGCTCGGACCATTGCCTATCGACCGCAAAATCCAGCCGCAGTGTCGGGTTTCGTTGACACTGGCAATTCCCGTATCTATTCTCAGGAGAGCGACTTTTCTGACAGGCTCCCGTTCTGTGGGAGACTCGCGCCTTGCTCGGGCGCTCGGGGAGGTTGTGCCGCGCCTGGTGGAATAAACGGGCCGGCCGCAAGCGAACGATTTAGTGTGCGCGGCAAGTCCAGCAAAGTGCCGCGAATTACCGATTGCCGGGGGCGGACGATGTTCCGCTCGTCGGCTTGCTCGACAATTGAAGACGCCGGAAGGGCCGGCCATAGGAGCCAGAACATGGCAGCGCGCGAAGGCCAGGGATTGCAGATTGCGGTGATCATTTTCGCCATGCTGACGATCATCCTGGCGATTACCACCTATATGTTCTACGCCCAGGCCCAAACCGCCGAGCAAGCTCGCCAAGGGGCCGTCGCCCAAGCGGGTCAGGACAAGGCGCTCGCCGACCAGTACCTCTATCGATTGCGGGCCTATCAGTATGTCTTGGGTTCCCCGGAGTCGTCGCTGGAAGTCGTCAACACCGCGAAGCGCGGGCAGACCGACGCCGAGGTCGACTCGCTCCTGGCCGCGTACGACGCCGACATGGCCCTGATCGACGCCTACTGGGATAAAGACAAGACCCCGGCCAAGAACTATCGCACCATGGGCGCCATCCTGCTCAATGCCTTGGCCAAGAAGAACGAGAGCGTGGCCACGTCCACCACCGATACGAAGCGGATGCAGGTCGATTTCGATGCCAAGGTGAAGGACGCCGAGACTCGTGTCACCGAGGCCGCCAAGGCTCGGGATGCGGCCGATAGCAGTCTGAAGGACGAGCAAGGCAAGTACGTTACTTCGCTGGCCGACATCAACAAGAAGATCGCCGATCAGGCGACGAACCTGAACACAACATTCGCCGCCAACAAGGCCAAGATTGAGGGACTGGAGAAGGATCTCGGCATCGCGCAGGGGCAAGTGGTCGTGAATCTGGATACGATCGACCGCCTGCAGGCCCGCCGCAAGGAACTCGAATCGGGCGGCACCCCGGGCGAGAATCCCGATGGCAAGGTCACTCTCGTCAACCAGCGGCAGCGGATGGTCTGGATCGATGTCGGCCGGGCCGACGGCCTGCAAAAGCAGGTCTCGTTCTCGGTCTTCAATCATGACGAAAACGGCATCACCGACGCCAAGCCGAAGGGGCGAATCGAAGTCGTTCGGCTCACCGGCGATCACATGGCCGAGTGCCGAATTCTGGAAGACATGGCCTCGAACCCGATCATCCCGGGCGACATCATCCACACCCCCACCTGGTCGCCTGGGCAGCGGATGCGTTTTGCCCTTGCTGGCATCATGGATGTCGATGGGGACGGCAAGGATGACTTCGAACTGGTCCGCAACATCATCACGCTCAACGGCGGAGTGATCGATGCCGAACTGAAACCCGACGGCACTCGCGTTGGCGAAATCACGGCCAGCACGCGGTACTTCGTCATCGGTAAGCAGCCCGATGAAACCTCGTCCGAACAGGCTCGGGCTCAGTACATCAAGATGTACGAGGAAGCCCAGCGGCTGGGAATCGACCAATTGCCGCTGGCCAAGCTGCTGACCCAGATGGGCTGGAAGCCGGAAGAACGGACTGTGCAACTGACCGGCGGCGGAGCTGGACTTCAGTTCCGCACTCGCCGCCCGGGTGAAAAGGTCGAAGCACCTGCTGCCGATCCGGCCACTCCGGCCGCTCCGGCCCCCGCCGAACCGGCTACCCCCGCGGTCGATCCGTTCGGTGCTCCGGCGGCGGATCCTTTCGGTGCCCCTGCAGCTCCGTCGGCACCGGCCACTCCGGCTGCGGCCGATCCGTTTGCGACTCCCTAGCGACAGGCTTTGTAAGTGTAGGTGGTGTGTGATCCGCTCGCTTCACGAGCGGAAGAAGTGCCTTCGGTAAAGCTCTGGCACGCTACGTCGAATACACCCACCGCCCCAAGAGCAGTGCCGGAATCAGCAGCGCTGCGATGGCGAATGCGTAAGGCAGCGGCGCGGTGGCGGCAACGAGTGCCGCGTCGAACCAGATGAGCGACAGGATGCTGTGCTTCACAGCCATCTGCACGCGCTCAGCCGACGGATCGAGAACCGCCGCCAGACAGCGGCGCAGGACCGTGACAGCCAGCATCGCAAGCAGTAGCGCGAACATCGTGTGGTCGAGCGCCAGCGGACGATATAATCCACTGCAGGCAAGCAGCACGATTCCTCCCGTCATCACCGCCATGGCCGCGGCCAAGGGCCCGGCACGACTTTCGCCGGCTTCGCTCCGGGCAAACCAGGTCACGCCGACGATATACAGGCCAATCCCACCGGCCACGAGCCAGTGGGCCGGGCCGAACGTCGAACTCCAGTCCGCACTGCCGCTCGTCAGACTCATGCCGAGCAGCACATTCAGAAAGCGGCAGAGTCCCATTCCCAAGGGACCGAGCGGCGTGTGCTTAAGCCAAGCGTTGTAGAGCACCACCGCGCCGGCCAGCAGTGTGCCAATGACGCCGCTGAGCCACGCGGTGCCGGTCCCTGCGGTGACGAATCCCGCCAGCCAGCCGAAGCCTACGCCGATCGCCAAGAGTACCCAACCGAGGGCTCGCGCCTGCGAAAGCCCAATCCGCCCCGAGGGGAGCGGCCGACCCGGACGCTCGCGGCGATCGATCTCGACGTCGAACACATCGTTCAGCACCATTCCTGCCGTGTAGAGACAGCCGCTGGCGGCGGCCACGGCGACGAGTCCTGCGGCCGGATCGTGCGATCCGCGGACAAACAGAAACCCCATCGCGACATCGGCCAGTGCGGTAAACACGTTGGGCAGCCGCATCAGGCGGAGCCAATCGACCAACCGGGCCCGCTGGGCAACCGGCACGTGCGCCGCTTCTGCTTCGTGGTCGTTGATTGGTTCAAACTCGGGTCGCATGGTCGTCACATACTCCTCGGCGCGGCCGATGAGTATACCACACTCACTTCCCTGGCGGCGGTCTCCTGGTTTCAGCAAATGAGCGGTCCATAAACAATTATTGTTAATTGCCTCATTCCGGGCGGACTTACCGCTTGGCACGGCTGGCAAGCGATTCGTCTACGGGGCTGCCGGTTCGCGCAATTGTTCCGCCAGCTTTCGATGCCGCGCCGCCCGCGGGGAATCGCGAAGGTTCAGGTAAGCGGTGGAGAGGGCCTCGTGGACATCTGGACGGAAAGGATGGATCGCGGCCGCTTTCTCAAGCGCTGCTACCGCTCCCGCGAAATCGCCCAGTTCGAGCCGGCACTCGCCAAGCAGCAGCCAATCCTGCGATTGCCGGCGATCGGCGACGACGCGCTCGAGTGCCTCCGCCGAAGCGGCCGGATTGCCTTCGTCGCGCGCCACCGCCGCCAACACGACATGGGCCGTCGTATGCGCACCCGAATCCCGATCGGGCAGCCGGAGCGCCTCTCCCGCCAGCTCTCGGGCTCGCCGCAGGTTGCCTCGTTCCCAGGAGAGCCGGGCAAGCGCCGCCACCGTCGGCGCATCCCGCATCCCCTCGCCATAAGCCGATTCGAGCAATCGCCCGGCCCGCGACCGCAGCACCTCCTGGCTGGCGGCGCTCGCCTGGTTCTTTTCGGCAAACTCGAGCCAGGCCAGGCCGAGCGACCGCTTCCGCTCGGCGTCAGGCCAGTCGGCGGGGACGGCCAGCGGCACCAGCTCATCGGTCGGGATGAAGCGCTCGGCCTCTGGCTCGCCGCCGTCGGCTGTCGCCGCGCCGCGATGCAGGCCAATTCGGTGGTGCGTAAAGGCGACGTGCTGCAGGTCGGTGGGTCGACGCGGCATGTGGCAAGCCGCGCAATCGTCGTCCGCCTGTTGGAGGCGGCGCTCGGCCTCCGCCTGGGAACAGTCGTGGTGACATGCCAGACACTTTGCGCGATAGAAGCCCACCCGCTCGGCCGCGGCTGGCGAAGCATGCGGATCGTGGCACGACAGGCAGGTGAGCGACTCGGACTTCTGGTAGCAGGCTGACCGCCTCATCTGCTCGACGTGGCCGACGACGTTCATTACCTCCGACTTGCGGCTAAGAACGTAGTCGACGCGAAACTCTTCCAGCCGATGGCCGGGGCGAAAGTCGGTGAGCGTGCGGCCCCGCGCCGGAACCGTCGCCGCGCCCCGTAGATGGCACTGGGCACAGAGGGCCTCGCTGGCAGCCCGATCGAGGCGGCCCGGATGCACAATCGTCGAGTCGGGCTCGCCGGCCAGTTCGCCGCGGCCGATAGCCCCGCCCGTGTGTTCGTGGCGGGCGACGTGCAGCCCCCCGGGCCCGTGACAGCTTTCGCAACTGATCGCCTGTTCGTGAATGTTCACGCGGTAGCGCGAACCGCCGCGCGACTCGACGCGTCCCGCGTGACAAACCAGGCAGCCCAGATCGGCGATCCGCTCGAAGCTGGGATTCCCCGGCCGGTCGTAGCCGGGCGAGAGATCCCACCGGCCGGTCGAGGCGTACCAGGTGATCGGCGACTCGACGAGCCACTCGTCGACCTGCACGAGATAGCTCTGCGTATGGTTGCCCGAACCGATCGCCCAGGCGAGCGGCCAGTCGGCGGCCAGCGCCGGACTTCCCGACGAATCGAGCAGCGTTTCGCGATGCCGCATTTCGCGTTCGCTCGTGAGCACTTCGTAGGCCCGGCCCGTCCGTGGATGGCGAAACTCGCTCGCCGCAGGCGCCGCGCTCGGGCGATCGCTCGTCGCCATGGGGGCGAGCGCCCGGCTGTGCGGAGTCGCCAGATACGAGGCGTGCTCTTCCGCGTGACATTGGCGGCAGGCCTCCGCTCCGACAAACGCCACGCCCGGCGCCACATTGGCAAACGGCACGTCGGCCAGCGGCAGCGGTGGAAGTTCTGCGCGTAGTGGCGGCGAGTTTTCAAAACCGCGCGGCGCGATCGATCGCGCCGCGGGAGGATTCGCCGGCGGCCATGTGCGACGGAAGCCCACATACGCCGCAGCACCAGCGAGTACGATCCCCACGATCCACCCAGCCAAAACCCATCGTGAGCCAGGGGCGCGATTCATCGTCGGCATTCCTCCCAGTGCATCGGGAATGCTCAGCGTACCACGGTGAAACAGCGCCCGTGAAGTG
>JALORD010000268.1 GCA_025459145.1 Pirellulaceae bacterium
CTGACGCCGTCAGGGCCTGGGCAGCAATCGCGGCCCGCATTGCAAGGAATGCGCTGGAGCGGAGACGACGCCATCGCGCAGTGCCGACACAGGACGCAGCTCCGTTGCTCAAAATCGCCTGAAAACGGAACCTCCTTGCGCCGCCCTGCCCCTCAGAGCCCTGAGAGGCCTACTTTGGAGACCTCGTCCCCCAACTCCCCCGCTGTAGCAAATCGCTCACTTGGCGCTTTCGCCAGCGCCCGCCTCAGTACCTCGACCAACGCCTTGGACACGCGCTGTTCGCCGCGCCGCGAGAATTTCACCGGCGCCCCCGACACGACGCGGGCCAGCGTGTCGGGCACGTTGCGGCCGACATGCGGCGCTTGACGATAGACGAGCGCATAGAGCACGGCCCCCAATCCCCAGACATCGGTTCGCGGCGAAATCGCTCCCCAGCAAGGATCGACCTGCTCGGGGGCCATGAATGCGGGGGTTCCCGCCAGCAGGGCCGCAGGCGCTTCGGTCGCCAGCCGAACGGCCAGGCCGAAGTCGGTGATGCGGATTCGGCCGCCAGGGTCAACCTGGCCGCGAGTGACAGCCTGACTGCCAGCATCGAGCAGCAGATTGCTCGGCTTCAGATCACAGTGGATCACGCCCCGCTCGTGCGCGAATTGCACGATCCGGGCCGCGGCCACAATCCAGCCGGCCGCCTGTTCAGGTGTGGGCATCCTCCGCGCGAGGACTTGTTGCAGGTCCTCGCCCGCCACCAGCTCCATCACCAGAAAGTGCCCCCGTCCGGGCGTTTGTCCCAGGCCGCGGATCGCCACAATTCCCGGATGCGCCAGAGCCGCGACGGTCTCGGCCTCGCGGAGAAAGCGGGCAATCACCGCCGGCTCGCGGGCGATCGCCTTCCGGAGAAACTTGACGGCGAACCGCTCGCCCGTCGAACGCCGCGCCGCGCGATACACCTTCCCAGACGATCCCGCTCCAATCTGCTGCTCGAGGACCAGATCGTTCCAGTCGATCACAGGAATGTTGGCGGACGATGTGCTTGGACTTTGACGCGGCGCTCGCGAGGTTCGTCGATGCTGCGGCTGGCTCGCCGGACGCGCGGGCGGTCCGCCTTCCGCGGTCTCTGCCAGCCGCGATGCCGCGCGATCTGCCGGCAACTCGCGGGCGAGCACACTGCGAGCCTCGTTCAGCCAGCGGCGGACAGTCCGTTCGCTCACCGCCAGCACCCGGCCAATCTCTCGCATCTCATATCCCTGCATCCGCAGCTCGACCACCTGCCGGCCGCGGGAGGGCAGACAGGCCAGCAGCCGCTCGAGTTCGTCAGCCGCGGCGGCGACTTCGTCCGGCGTGGGGGTATCTCTGCCGACGGCGATCGCTTGCCAGTCCCCGCCCGAATCGAGCGGCTGCTGGCGATCGATCGACCGCCGGGCCGCGCGGTGCCGCGCCGCCTGTCGATACAACTTGTGCAGCGTCACCTGCACGAGGAGCCGCCACAGGTCGCCGCCGCGCTCGAGCGTGAAGCGCCCCTCCCGCGCTCCGACGAAAAAGCTGCGATAGGCCGACATCACGACATCTTCGGGGTCGATCCGCGCCGCCAGCCGACCGGCCAGCCGGCGGGACGCAAGCTGCGTGAGCCGGTTGGCGTACCTGGCGAAGAGAGCATCGGCTGCGGCTGCGTCGCCGGCTTGCCACCGGGCGACGAGCTGAGCCGACTCGCCGACGGGGGGCGCGGCAGGAGCAGGCACGGCAGTGCGTTTCGTCGTACGGCCCACGCTGGCCCGGCCTTTCAGGAATTCTCACGAAGGATGCTGTTGGCGGCCCGCAGCCGCTCCTGGCAAAAAATTGCCGGAAACATTGTCCGGTCAGTCGCCGCTTTCTGCATGTACCAGACAGCCGCGGCTCACCTGCGGGCTGCGCGCTCCTGCTTTCCCGCATCGACAATCCGGAGAACCGACCATGGCCTATGTCGTCACCAGTCCCTGCTTTGGCTGCAAATATACCGACTGCGTCGTGGTTTGCCCGACGGATTCGTTCCGCGAGGGGGACCAGATGCTCTACATCGACCCGGAGTCGTGCGTCGACTGCGACGCTTGCCGGCCCGAATGCCCCGTCGAGGCGATTTACTTCGACGAGAATGTGCCCGCGGCGGAGCGGGCGTTCATCGAACTCAACGCCGAGATGGCCGCCAAATGCCCGCCGATCTACGAGCGGCGCGAACCGCTGGTCGGGCGATAGAGCAGCCAGCCCATTTCTCGCGAAAAAGGTGTCAACTCTCCACGTCGGCTGCTGCCCCATCGTCCTCGGCCTGCCGCTCCTTCTGGCCCGCCGCGACGGCTGGCGCTTGCGGCTGCCGGGGGACAGAGCCGCTCAGGCCGAAAGCAAGCCCTGAGCAGCGTTATTTGCCCCAGCGTAAGAATTTCAGCGGACGGCCGAATGCGAGAGAATCTCGCCACTTGGTCGTCCAAATCGTGAACCAAATGCTCAGGCCCATCGCCAGGAAGGTTCCCGCGACAAGCATCCCGGCCTGAAACGCTCTCCACTGCTCGGCGCTCGGCGCGCGGCCATAAAACCGCCAAACAAAGAGCGGATAGAGCAGCTCCACCGCGGGAATACTCACAGTGATTCCCACGAATCCGATCGCCAGGACCGTGATCACCCGAAATTTCCAGCGGCGGCGTAGCGGCGACTCGATCCAGCCTCGGTATCTCTCGACAAGCTTCGCCGCCGCCCGCCGGTCGCCAGCTCGTACCTCCAGAATGCGATCGTCTCCAAGCTTTCGGATGCGCCGTTCGATTTGGTTGCTCTTCAAGATGCGGGCCAATCGTTCCAAATCCACATGCGACGACTCGGCGGCCAGCGTCACCCAGCTATCGGGCTCGATGCCGTGCACCAGCGGCCCGGCGATGTGCGGCTCTTGCGCTCCGGCCACTGCCTTCAAAACCGCGGCGATCTTGCCCGGTGGCCGGACGTGCGTCCAGCCGGCGGGCGAAACGTACGGCTGGGGGCAGCTCGCTCGCCCTTGGCCCTCTAAATCAGCATCTGGTCCCGCCGCGTCCTCAGTCCCCTGCGGCCGCGCTCCCCACGGCCCAGACGCATAGCAAGCCAGCAGAAAGCGATACAGCCGGACCCGCATCCGGGCGAGCCACGGCCGCTGGCCGCCAGCTTGCTCGGCCTCCTCCGCAGCGGCCAGTTCGCTCCGCCAGTGGTCGACGACATCGCCACGCGCGGCGGAATCGCCACGGGGCATGCTCAGCCGATCAGCGTGAGAAGCGGGCATCGGCCGTCCCTCGGAATAGGATCGTCTGGCACTTATCCTACCCCGCGCATCACTCGGCGATCAACTTCGCTTTCTCCCGCGCGTCGTACCGCACGTACCGAAACGGCGACTGGCGAAACACTTCGTCGATCAGGGCGAACAGCGCGGGATCGTATTTCTCCAGCTTCTCGCGGCGGTCGATGTCGTTGTGCACGCCGCCGGCCGGGGCCTGGCAATCGAAGTAGACCTGCACCGCTTCGGCCCAGTACTCGCTCGGATTCTCCAGGGCGTACGTCTTTTCCCACAGGCCGGCCTCCTTGGCCTTCGTGTAAGTCTCCTGCAGCCGGCGATCGAACGTCTCGTCGACCCGGCGGAGGCCGTGCTGGTGGATCGAGTGGGCAAACTCGTGGATGAGAATGTTCTCGTTGCGATAACGGTCGCCGCGCAGATTGAGCAGATTCTCGGCCCCGCACGACGTGATCCGCCCGCCGAGGCCGCGAGCCCGCTGGTCCCAGTACTCCTTCGGCTTCAAATCGCGCTGCTCGGGAACATCGGTCGTCATTTCGTCGGGGGCCATTACCGTGAACCGGCAATTCCGCGCGACGAGCGCGGCGGTTATATCGTCCCGCCCGGCCAGCATCTGGCTGATCAGGTACCGCGCCTCCAGCAGCGCCTCATCGGGAACCTTCGCCGAACTGAGGATCGGATACCCCTGGTGGTGCGTGTACTTCTCGTAGAACGGATCGAGCTTGTAACGCTCGCGAATCTCGGCTGGGACCGGAGTGACGAGCGGCGCGTCGGAGGTCGGAATGTCAGAAGTCGGAGCGTCGGAAGTCGGCGATTCAGGCTTTGGCGCAGGCTCTTGTCCATGGACCGGGACTAACACCGCCAGGATCAGCAGCGCGAGGCATCCGGAGTTTCCGGTGCGATGAACTTTCCCCATGGCAGCGGCTCCTCCACGGCAGTGCCAATTTCAGGCTGGCGATTAAAACAGCGGCGGCCGGCCCAGGTGTCGCCGCGTCACGGTCCACTGACCGGCGTGCATCAGCCAGTGCCCGCCGAGGAAGTTGAGCGTCTCGCCGACCGTCTTCAGAAACGGCGGCACCTTCGTCACGGGCCGGTCGAAGTCCGCCGGCTCCAGCTTCTCGACCAGCCGCAGGATATCGCCGCGGACCTGCTCCTTGATCGCCAGATACTGTTCCTTCGTCAGGAAATCGGCCGGGTTATCGCTCCCCGCCGTCTCCTTCGTATGCTGCTCGGCAAATCCGTCCGGCAGCGGCCTGATCCCACTTTCGCGTCCGAGCGCCGCGCAGCACTGCTCCACCAGATGCCGATCGGCCTTGATCAAATGCCCCAGCTGCCAGGCAATGTGATTGATCCCCGGGACCGGCCGCGCGACCATCTCCGCCGGCGTCAGATCCGCCAGATACGCGCCGACGACAAAATCGCTGGCCGCTAGCGACGAACGAATGGCTTGCTGAATGTCCATGGGTGTTTTGTGGAAGGGTGAGAGGGAAGAGGCCTGAACCGAGTCGTCCGTTGTAGCAGATTCCCGCAGAAGGGCAGCCGGTGCGAAAAGGGCGCGGGCGTGCTCGCTCATGGCCCATGATGCGGCTTGTAAACCCACCAATTGGTACGACGAAAGCCTGACCTCCGCATCGCTAGGGTGTAAACCCCATGAAGTGGCGACACAATCCAGGCAACTTGTTGTGCCATCGAAAGAACAACAGTAGAATACCCCCGAAAAGATAGGGGTAAAAATAGTCGCTCTTCGACTTGCTCTCTATCTACTTTTGCAAAGGGTTCGTCGATGGCGCGATCCAGAAGCAACACGGGTTCCGGGGGCAACTTGGTGGCGACGGCCGTCGCCAGTATCAAACGTCGGGGAGCGGACTGGCAGGCGGGCGAGACCCCCCTCACCGCGCTGTCAGAGTCCGAACGGGCGGCGCACTTGGGCTTGCAAGTGACCGACGAAGAACGCGCCGCCACACGAGAAATGGTGATGGCGGCCAATCGCTTCGCGGCTCTTCAACGAATGGTCGCCGCTCCCTCGGCGGTCGATTGGCGCAATAACGGCGGCAACTTCGTCACCCCCATCAAAGATCAGGCCGATTGCGGTTCGTGCGTGTCGTTTGCCACGCTCGCCACGATCGAAAGCCGCGTCAACATCGTGTGCCGAACGCCCGGCGGCGCCCGCGACTATGCCGAGGCGTTCCTGTTCTATTGCGGCTGCGGCAACTGCTGTGGAACGGGCTGGAATTTCGCCCCGGCGCTCGATTTCTGCAAAAACACGGGCGTGGCCCTCGAGAGTGCCTTTCCTTACACCCCCGGCGATCAAGCTTGCAAAACGGGTGTGACGCCGTCGTTCAAGATCAACGGCTATTCCACGTCGGCCTCAGCAGCCGACCGCAAAGCGGCCATCGCGCGGGGTCCCGTCGTGGGCGGCATGGCCGTGTATCAAGATTTTTATGCCTATACGGGTGGCATCTATCGCCATGTTTCGGGCGCGCTATCGGGCTATCACGCCGTCTCCGTAATCGGCTACGACGACAACCAGCGGTGCTGGATTTGCAAGAACAGTTGGGGAACGGGCTGGGGAGACGGCGGCTACTTCCGCATCGGCTATGGCGAAGCCGAAATGGACACCGATTTCCTGTTCTACGAGCCGCAGGTCGCCTGCCCCACGCCGACTCCTGTGGATAACTGCTCCCGGTATGTGCCTTACTTGCAGCGCGTGCTGACGGTCGCCCGCGGCCATGCCCAGCTCCGCGCGTGCCTGCGATACTATGTCTGCCGTTCGGGCGTTCGGCCCTATTGCAGCCCGCAGGTACTATCCGTAGTGCGCGTCGTCGTCGCCATCCTCAACCAGTGCCCGCAGTATCGGGCGTCGTTCTGCCGCATCCTGGGCGCCTAGCTTCCCCTCTTTATTGATCTGTACTTCTAGGAGCTGTTTATGTCACAGACCAATCCTCCTTGTGGCTGTCACGATCCGATGCTCGGCGACACGGCCGGATTTGCCATTCCCTCGCTCGACGAATTCGAACAGAGCCTGCAGGCGCTCTCGGCGGCGCCGCCGGGAGCCGACGGGGGCTTGAACGAGCTGGATTTGGCGAACCTCGAATCGTCGCTGGCCGTTCTCGAAGACCCCCTGCTCGAGAGCGAGCCGGCTCTGCCCGAGCTGGCCGATCTGGTTCGCCTGCTCGAGCGCCACCCGGGCTTGAAAATCAGTCTCTCGTTTTAGCCGCGTGCGACCCAGCGTAAGCGGCGTGCAACCTAGCGGCGGTTCGCAGGAGCATTTCCGCCACGAGTTTTGGCGAGCCTCACCCGGAGTCGCGGCAGCGCTCCGGGTCGGATAGAGTCAACCTTGCGGAGCGATCCTGCTCGGCGAGTCAGGCGTCTCGGCCTTCGATCGACTGGATCGCCCCGCCGCGCGTGTCAGGCACGACTGACATGCAACACTGTCATGCACCATTACAGCCGCGAAACCAGCCAGATCGAAGCTCGCCTCGGCGAACGTTTCGAGGTCCGACTCCCGTCATCCCCCGGGGCCGGATACGTTTGGAACGTTCGCGTCCCGCCAGACGTAGTGCGGCTGGCCAACCAGTCGGTGCATCCGGGCGCAGGCATCGGCGCCGCGGCCCACGAGGTTTTCGTTTTCGAAGCGACCGGCGAAGGGAACACGGTC
>JALORD010000269.1 GCA_025459145.1 Pirellulaceae bacterium
ATCGTGGCCGAAGGTTGGAACCGCTCGGCCCTGAATCCGACCTGGCACGGCGAGATTGACGCGATCAATCAATTGGCGATCCGGCAAGCCAATGTTGACGGCAGCCGTCTCTCGCTCTATACGACGGCCGAGCCCTGCCCGATGTGTCAGGCCGCGATTCTGTGGAGCGGCATCGAACAGGTCATCTACGGCACTTCGATCCGCTTTTTGCAGCAACACGGCTGGCGACAAATCGACATTCTGTCGGAAGAAGTCATTCGGCGCAGCCCCGGTTGGCAATGCAGGGTCATTGGCGGCGTTCTGGAAACGGAGTGCAATGCACTCTTCTTGGCGGCGGCCTCACCGAGAATTGGCTGAGCAGATAAAGTGGGCTGTGACTACCACTCGCCTAACCAAGTCATAAGGAATCGGCGGGCGGAGCCTACCCGAACGGCTGCCCATCATGTCATGGAATCCGTCCCACTCAATTCATGCAAATGCGCCTCGATGCTCTCCGCCAGGGCTTCGGGGTGGTAGCCTCCTTCGAGAGCGCTGACGAGGCGGCCCTTCGCGTGGGTGGCGGCGATGTTGCGGACGACGCGCGTGAGCGTCTCGAAATCTTCGCTTTCGAGGCCGAGCGAACCAACCGGATCGAGGCGGTGGGCGTCGAACCCGGCGGAGATGATCACGAGCTCTGGCCGGATATGGTCGGCAAAACGTTCGAGCGTGGCGGTGAATCCGGCCAGGATGTCGGGCCGCGGCTGTCCGTAGGAGATCGGCAGGTTCACCGTCGTCCCCAGGCCGCGGCCAGCACCGCTCTCGTCAGCCGCTCCCGTGCCGGGATAGAAAGGGTAGCGGTGCATCGAGAAGAAGCCGACCTGCGGGTCTTCCCAAAAAATCGCTTGCGTGCCGTTGCCGTGATGCACGTCCCAGTCGACGATCAGAACGCGGCTGAGCCCCAGTTCGTCGATCGCCACGCGGGCTCCCAGGGCGACGTTGTTGAAGAGGCAAAACCCCATCACTTCACTCGCCAGGGCATGATGTCCCGGCGGACGAATCAGGCAGAGGGCCTGGCGATGCTGCTCGCTGCGGACGACCTGCTCCACGGCGTCGCACACCGCGCCGGCGGCCAGCAGGGCCACGTCGAACGATTTGGGGGAAACGATCGTGTCGACTTCGATTTGTCCACCGCCCGCGGCGGCAAACTGGCGAATCTGTTCGACATACTGCGGCGGATGCACGCGGGACAGCCGCTCGGTCGAAATCGGCTGCCAGTCGGCACGCACGAGGCCGAAGTGGGACGACTCCTTGTGAAGTTGGCGGCGGATCGGCGCCAGCCGGGCGGCGTTCTCCGGATGGCGGCCGGTGTCGTGCTCGAGGAACGTCGGGCTATCGTAAAGCAGGGTCATGGTGCCGTTTCGGGCTCCTCGGCTCGCCGCAAGCGAACCGCACACACTTTGTATTCCGGCATTATTGGCGATCGGGTCGAGTGCGGCGACCGGCGGCTCAGTTCGCCTTCATGTCAATGGTACAGGACGCGGCCCATCGTGAGCAGAAGTGGATACGCCCCGTCCGGTGATTCGTGCGGCAGCAGGTGCTCCACCGTGTATGGCATTTTCCCTGGCCGCGCGCCAGCCTCGTACGAGCCCCGCCGTTACCGGACCTTACGGCCGTAATCTCCGGTAGGATCGCGGCGGGCGAGGCATAGTCTCAAGCTCACCAGTAACGTTCAAAGTGCAGATTGCCCGGCCGCGCAGGCGAAACGGGGATAAAGCCGCGGGACTGCAAAAGCTCGAGCATGCTTCCGGCGAGCGGCGCGGTCGGCGACGCCTGCGGTCCGAGACCGATCATCGCCGGGCTGCCACACAGGAATATGTGCGTCCGCGCCGGATCGAGTGGCAGTTGCGCGTCGCGCTCGAACTGCCCGCTCCGCACGATGTCCTGCAAGTACTGCTTACCGACGTAGTGCGGGTGCGCCGGGTCGAGATTCTCAGGCTCGCGAGTCGTTAGGACGAAGTAGCGGTAATTCGGAAAGCGGCGAGCAAGCTCGCGATGGACGGCTTCGTATCCCGCGTCGCGCCGCGCACGCACACAGACGGCACTCGCAATCCGCCCGCGGTGTCCCGTGGCGAGTAGCTCCGCGATCATGGCGTTGTGCGGCGCTTCGCCCGTGCCGGTGGCGAAGAAGATCACGTCGGCATCGGGCGGAATGCCCGCCAGCGTGTAGTGCCCGGCGACGCGCGGCTCGACCAGGATACGGGCTCCGGGCGCCAGGGCAAAGAGCCGCGGCGTGAGAGCCGGCGGACGCCGCGCGGCATGCCGCACCAGGGCGACGTAGAATTCGAGGTACGGAAACTCCTGCACTCGGCGGAGCGAGCCCGCGTCATCCAGCAGCGAGCAGGAAATCGAGTAAGCTCGCTTACAGAGCCGCTTCTGCTGGACCGCATTGAGCGGCTCCGGGTCGACACCCGCCACGCGTGGTTCCCAGTTGCCCAGTCCGAGCGACAGATACTGTCCGGGGAGAAACGGTACGAGCCCTGCATCGGGGACCACACGCAGAATGCAGAGATCGCTGTGGATCTTGGCGATCGACTGTAGCGTGGCGTTATAGTGCCGGGCTGCTAACGCATCGATCTCGGCAGCAGTGATCGCGCCCGTATCGTTCGGTAGCGAAAGGCCCGTCATATTCGCGTCTGGGAGAGAGGAAGCGTCGCCAGCAGCCAGCCGGTTCTCGTTGGCCAGTTCACGCCGGGCCGCGAATCATGAGGGCTCCAGCGGCAATCGCCAGCCCCAGCACATTCAGGATGACGATGAGGAGCCCCACGCCATAGAGGGTTTGCGTACCGTTGTCGATTTTTCCCTTCTTGCTATGGGCCAGCCGCGACGCCACCACCCCGCAGACCCAGCTCCAATGGAGCATGACATGGATCAGGACTCCCAGGGCGAGCACCGCCACCATCGCAAACTGCACGTTGAGCCAGTCATCGAGCGAGAGGTCCCAGAGCGTCCAGCCGCGGGAGTCGTAGGCCGGCGGAAAGACGAACCGGACGATCACCGCCGACCAGACCAAAATCGAGAAGGCGACCAGAAGCAGGGTATCGAGTAGAAAGTTGACGGTCGTGCGCGACATCAGCGGGTTGTCGACGGGAGGGAATCCTGGCAAGCCGGGCAACCAATCGCCGGCTTATCACCGATGGAAAGGAACATCGCGCCGCGCCCCACGGAAACGATCCCCGTGACAATCAGACACCAGGCGGCTACGGCCAACAGCCGGCGACGGGCCGCCACACCTAGGAGCCGGCCGCCGGTCCCGGCCAGGATCATCGCGGGGGCGGTGCCGAGGCCAAAGACGATCATCGTAATGCCTCCCAGCACGACGCTATGCGAGCTGGTGGCCAAAGCGAGCATTCCATAGAGCAGGCCGCAGGGCAAGAGTCCCGTAAACAGGCCTGCGACAAAAACGCCACGCAGGCCCGGCTGTCGGAAAAACGGTGCGAATAGTCCGCCCGCCAGGCAAACGGAACCCGCGCCGGCCGCGTGTCCGCCCAGGCGCCTCGGCCACCAGCCGATGGCCGCGAGTCCTTGTTGGATGAGCAAGAGGCCCGCCAGGATCGCGAGCACCGCGGGAATATTGATGAGCGCCGGGAGCGCGTGCGACAGCCGCCAACCGCAAAAGCCGGCCGCGGCCCCCAGCACACCATATGTAAACACACGTCCGGCTGTGTAAGTGCATTGACGCGCGAGCGAATCCGTCCACCCGCCAGCGCCGCTGCCGATTGCCAGCGCGAGCGGGCCGCACATTCCCAGACAGTGGGCCGTTCCCAGGATTCCGGCGACGAAGACCAGCGGAAGCTCAATCATGCGGCCACCTCTGCCGGCTGCTGGTCGGTCGCGGCGTCGTCGAGCGAAGGTCTCGGTGGCGGACTAGACGAGGGAGCGCGTGAACCGCGATCGGACAGCGTGCGGACCTCGCCGGACCCCAGAGAGCCCTGGGCGAGTGGAAACTGTGCAAGGACGAGCGAATTGCCAATCACCAGGAGGCTGCTCGCTCCCATCGCAATCGCGGCGAGGACCGGATGAAGCCACCCCGCGGCTGCCAGGCCGATCCCCAGGACGTTATAGGCAAAAGCCCACAGGAGATTCCAGCGAATCGTGCTCGCGGTGGCTTGGGACAGGCGGACGAGCCACGGCAGTCGCGAGAGATCGTCCGCCAACAGGCAGATCGCTGCCGTATGCCGCGAAATGTCGGTCCCCGAGCCCAGAGCAATCCCCACGTCGGCCGCGGCCAAAGCGGGGGCGTCGTTGATGCCGTCTCCGACCATGGCGACCGGCCCGGTCGGCTGGAACGACTGGATGGCGGCCAGTTTGTCTTCGGGGAGCAGATCGGCTTGAATCGCGAGGCCCAGCGGCGCGGCGAGGGCGCGGGCCCGCGCCTGGCGATCGCCAGTGAGCATCACCGCCCGGATACCCAGTTGCCCGAGGTCGGCGATGGCTGGAGCGCCCTGCGGACGCAGCGTTTCGTGAGCCAGGAACTGGCCGCGAACCTGGCCGCCCCACGCCAGGAGCGTTTCGCCCAGATCAAGTTCGCCCGCAGCGCTTTCCGCGGAATCACACCTGTCGCGGGACCCCACTTGTCCGCATTCCGCCAGCCAGCGGCGGCTCCCCAGATAGACCTCGCCGGGAATGGCAGGAACCCGGGCGGCGATCCCGCCGCCCGGAATCGTGCGGGCTTCGATCGGCGACCAGTGCGCGGACGCCGCTCCCCGCTGCTGGGCATACTCGACAATGGCCCGCGAGAGCGGATGCGACGACGTCTGGGCAAGCGCGCTTGCCACGGCAAGCAATTCGCCCTCGTTCTCGCCCAAGGCGGCGCGAACGCCCCAGATGATAGGCCGACCTGTGGTCAAAGTCCCCGTTTTGTCGAAACAAATCGTCTTCACGCGGGCCAGTGTCGCCAGCGCGTCCCCTTCGCGAATGAGCACACCCGCCTGTGCGGCGCGGCCGATGGCCGCCCACAGCGCCATCGGTGTGGCGAGTCCCAGAGCGCACGGGCACGCGATCGTAAGCACGGCCAAGGCGGCCAGGAGCCCCGCCGCCACGCCGTGCCAGTACCAGTGACCGGCGAGCGACGCGAGGGCGATGACTGCGACGACGGGTAGAAACCAACGGCTGATCTGCTCGGCCAGCCGCTCGTAACGCGAGCGGGCCTGAGTTGCCTCGGTGACTGCCGCGACCATGCGAGCCAGCATTCCGTCGCCGGCTGCGGCCAGCGCACGAATCTCGAGCGGGCCATCGAGAACCAGCATTCCGCTCAGCACACGCTCGCCCGGCCCGCAGACGAGCGGCAGGCTTTCGCCGGTGACAACTTGCGTATCAAGCGCTGCCCGATGGCGGACGATTTCGCCGTCGGCGGCGATCCGCTCGCCGGGAAGGACGCGAAACAGGTCGCCGGCAATTAGCGATTCCGCCGGGACAAGCGATTCAATGCCGGCTGTGAGTTTACGAACCTGATCGGGAAGCAGCCGAGCCAGGCCGCGGAGCGCTTCGGTCGTCTTGAGCTTGCCGGTTGCTTCGAACCAGCGGCCGAGCGTAGTGGCTACGAGAATCGTCGTCGCGACCTCGAAGTAGACGTGCCCTGTTCCCTGCCAGACCGACCACAGCGAGTAGCCGAGCGACGCCGCGACACCAACCACCAGGAGCAAACTGAGCGAGGGGCGTCCGCGGGCCAGTTCGTCGATCGCGTCCTTCGCCAGCGGGCCACCGAGCATGACGACGACCGGGATCGTGAAGAGCAGACAGGCGTAGCGAGCCAGTTCGTACCAAACCAGCACGGATCGCTCCTGTTCCGATGCTGGCTGCGACCAGAGGAGCATCGTGAAGACCATCACATTCATGGCGAAGAAGACGGCCAGCCCCAGTCGCGTCATCGCCCAGCGAGCCTGAGCCTCGTCTCCGTGCGACGCGGCAATCGAAGCGGCAAAGGAGCAGCCGTAGCAGCAAAACTGGGGACGGTCATCGCCGGCCAAGGGCGAGGGAACCGGCAATCCGCAAAAGGCGCACGCCGACGCCGCCTGTTTACCCTGTCCCCTGTTCCCTGTCTCCTGTCCCCTCATGTTTTAGGGCCTTTGAAACAACTCGACCTGCAAGGCCGGGAACAGATACCGGATCGTATACACGACCGCGAAGATCCAGAAACCGATCCAGATCGCCCGGACATACCAGGGGATATCGTTCCCCACGTAGTCATGGTGCTGGTTTTCGATTTCGGCAGGAGTGTCGTCAGGAGTATTCATTTGTCATTGGTCCTTGGTCACTTGTCACGAGTCGATTGTCGGCTTGGTATCTCAAGTGACAAATGACAAGTGACAAATGACAAATCTAGCTCTTTCGATCCAGCGCCTCTTCCTGCCGCAGCATGTCATACTTCGGCCGTTCGATATCGCGGAACATGCCGCGGGCGGCTGCCCACAGGAGGAGACAGAAAAAGCCGAGGCTGGCCAGCAGGTAGTTGGCGATTGGGGCCACGGCGAAGGCTCCGGAAGCATCCCCCTGGTAGACATGCACCAGCTCGATGAACTTGCCGATGAAGCCGTAGCCGCTGGGGATCAGGATCAGGATCGCCAGGAGGAGCGTGATTCGGTTTTGCCAGTTGACGGGCTTGTTTTTCATTATTCTTCTCCCCGCACTTCGTCGAGCTCTTCGTAGTAGGGATAGCTCTCCTGCCACGATCCAAGCCACTGGATGTACGTGATGACGGCCAGTCCCCGGCGGTTGGGCTTGTTCGGGGCGCCGTCGAAGAACCAGGGATACGCCGGCATCGGCGAGCGGGACGAGACCGTCGTCGGCTCGAAGAAGTGGACCGCGTGCCAGTCGTTGCTGCGGCGGCCCCCTTCGCGCGACAGGTCCGGCCCGACGCGCCGCGTGCCGAACATCACCGGCCGCTGCAGTTCGTT
>JALORD010000270.1 GCA_025459145.1 Pirellulaceae bacterium
TGGGCGTAAACGCTGTACATGTAGTCCCGCTCTTCGTCGGTGACCATTTCGAGCGTCAGCTCGTCGTGATTCCGCAGGAACATCACCCACTGGCAGACGTCGGGAATCTCCGGCGTCTGCTGCATGATGTCGATGATCGGGAAGCGATCCTCCATCTGCACGGCCATGAACATCCGCGGCATCACCGGAAAGTGAAACGCGGTATGGCACTCGTCGCCGTCGCCAAAGTAGGCCACGGCGTCCTCGGGCCACTGGTTGGCCTCGGCCAGCAGCATCGTGCCCGGGTAGTGCTTGTCGATGTGGGCCCGAATCTCCTTCAAAAAGGCGTGCGTCTCGGGCAAGTTCTCGCAGTTCGTCCCCTCTTTTTCGAAGAGGTAGGGCACCGCGTCGAGCCGCAGTCCGTCGACCCCCAACTCCATCCAGTGGTCAAGCACCTGAAAGACCGCTTGCCGGACGTCGGGATTCTCGTAGTTGAGGTCCGGCTGATGGCTATAGAATCGATGCCAGAAATACGCACCGGCGACCGGGTCCCAAGTCCAGTTCGACGTTTCAAAGTCCTTGAAGATGATCCGCGCGTCTTTGTAGCGATCGGGCGTATCGCTCCAGACGTAGAAGTTGCGGTGCTTGCTTCCGGGCTTGGCGCGGCGGGCCCGCTGGAACCACGGGTGTTGGTCCGAAGTGTGGTTGAGGACCAACTCGATGATCACCCTCAGCCCCCGCTCGTGGGCCGCCCGCAGAACCGCTTTGAAATCGTGCAGCGTGCCATAGCTGGAATTGATCCCCGTGTAGTCAGCGATGTCGTAGCCGTCGTCCCGCAGCGGCGAAGGATAAAACGGCATCAGCCAGATAGCCGTGGCGCCGAGATCACGCACATAGTCGAGCTTGGTCACCAGCCCCCGAAAATCGCCGATCCCGTCGGCGGTCGAATCGCAAAACGAGCGGACGTGCATCTGGTAGATGATCGCATCCTTGTACCAGTCGGCAATCGTCTCGCTGGGGCTGGCCGGTGGAGTCACGAGGGAGCCTCCTTTCTTCGTTCGAATTGCGGGGAACCACAGCCGCTGCGGCAGCGTCCGGATCGTTCCAGAATCCCCCGCTGACCCGCCCAGGAAAAGGGGGGACCGTGGGGTGAGTGGCCTCTTCAGCATCCCTGCCGTCGCGGCGCGCTTCCGCTAAGCTATAGTTGCCCAGGTCTTTCCACCCCCGGCACACCAATCGTCATGATGGATTTAGTCCATTTTATCCTCAAGTTCGACGAGCACCTGCGCGAGTTTGTCGCGGCCTACGGGACTTGGACTTACGCGATCCTGTTCGCCATCATCTTTTGCGAGACGGGCCTGGTCGTCATGCCGCTCTTGCCGGGCGATTCGCTGCTGTTCGCAGTGGGAGCCTATGCGGCTCAGGAGAATTCGCCGCTCGACATCTGGACGGCGATGGGTCTCTTGACGTTGGCGGCCATCCTGGGCGACACCGTCAATTACCACATCGGCAAATATCTCGGTCCCAAAGTGCTCAGCGGCAGGTTCTCCCGCTGGCTCAATCCGAAGCATCTGGAACGGACCCAGCACTTCTTCGAGAAGTATGGCGGCAAGACGATCATCCTGGCCCGCTTCGTCCCGATCGTGCGGACATTCGCCCCGTTCGTCGCAGGCGTTGGCTCGATGAACTATTCCCGGTTCCTGCTGTACAACGTCGTCGGAGCGGTCATCTGGGTGGGAGTCTGCATGCAGGCCGGTTATTGGCTTGGCGCGATCCCCGTCATCCGGGACAACTTCGAACTGGTCGTCCTCTTGATTATCGCCGTCTCGCTCCTCCCCGCAGTGATCGAGTTTTTGATGCACCGGTTCGGCAAGAAGCCGGCCCCGGCTGTCGACACGCCGAACTGAGCGGCACTGCGGAGCAGGACGTCTCCACGCGGCCTGAAACCAGTTGGCACTCAAATCAGTTGGCGCTGAAACCGTTCAGGTCTGAACGAACTCACGCCACAGGCCGGGGGCGTGCCGCCTGTTCGCGCGCACCCCGCTCGTTGAAATCCGCATGGTCGCGCGTCGCGGAATTCGCGTCAGAATCTGTCGCTCTCAACCCCTACAACCGGCAAAGTCGGTGGATTCCAGCCACGAAAGGGACCGCAACTGCCTCGTGCGGCTTTCCTCTATGACCTCGCCGCGCAAAGATTTTAAAGAACACGCTAGTGGGCATACGAAACTAACATTCGGAAGACGTGTGCCGCGACGGTGCAACCGCGCTGCCCCGGCACAAGTTTTCCAGGGGGGAATCTGCGATCGGGACGGCTTCGCCGCCGGCCCGCATGAGCTTTTGCCCGTTGGCCCACGGACAAGAGCCTCTCGCGCAACTTCCCACCGGTTTGCCCGCCGAAGTCGGCCTTCCCGTACGTCCGGTGATTCTCGCTTGGGGTGGTTTTCGCCAACCTCTCCAAATTCCGTGGATTTCCGCCGTTGCCGGATGCCCGGTTTGCCGATGTTGAATGAAAGGCGCGGATCAGAGGGAACTGAGACCAAGCCACCACGAAGCACCAGACGTCAGCCCCGACCCAGATGTTAAAGCCTGTCCGGCAAGACCCACTGCCGGCGAGATGGAACGAAACCCATTCCGGTCAGGCAATAGCAAGGGGCGCAATGGACGCCGGCGGCTCCTCACCGCCGACGCCCTGGCACCGACACAAAGAGAGAGTATTGGAGAGCCTGCGATGAAGGTCTTCACAACTGGACAGGTCGCGAAGATCTGTAAAGTGGCCCCGCGCACGGTCAGCAAGTGGTTCGATTCCGGTCGCCTCAAGGGCTACCGTATTCCCGGCTCGCAAGACCGTCGCATTCCGCGCGAGTATCTGATCAAGTTCCTTAAAGAACACGGTATGCCCCTGGGCGACCTCGAAGACGAGGCAATGGCCAAGGTGCTGATCGTGGCTCAAGATCAAATCCTGATCGAAAACCTGAAGCGAGAATTGCCGGTCGAGCGGTCGTTCCGTGTGGCGGTCGCCGCCAGCGGCTTCGAAGCCGGCATTCAAGCCGAGAGTTTTCATCCGGACTGCATCATTACCGACTTCTCGATCGGCAAGGTCGAAGCTCTGCAGATTTGCCAGAACCTGCGCAAAAATGTGGACTTCGCCGAAACGATCCTGATCGCTCTGCTTCCCGATGACGGCAGCACGCTCTCGTTCGATCGTTCGGCGATCAACGAGACGTTCAAAAAGCCGTTCGATGCGAAACTGCTGGCCGAACGCCTGCGGACGCTCATCGGATCGCGGAAGGAACTGGTCTAAGCAGCTCGCGAAACACCTGACAGCAATGTCCGGTGGGATCGACTGGGGACACTTACAGATTGAGTTGCACCGGCCCACCCTGCAAATCGTAGAGTTGGGCGCGGCACTGAACTAAAGATTTAAATATCGCCTGATATTCGAACCGCCGCGGCAGACCCCCGCGGCGGTTTTTTCGTTTCTTGGTGAGTGGTCGCGCCTCTGACTTCTGAACTACCGCTCTCTCCCTATAGCCCCTTTGCCGCCAGGTAACGCTCAGCATCGAGGGCGGCCATGCAGCCCGTGCCGGCGGACGTGATCGCCTGGCGATAGTAGTCGTCGGCCACGTCGCCCGCTGCAAAGACACCTTCCACGCTGGTGTAGGTTCGCATCAAGGTGGTGAACTTGATGTACCCCTTGTCGTTCAATTCGACCTGCCCCTTCAGGAAGGCCGTATTTGGCGTGTGGCCAATCGCCAGGAACAGGCCGCTCGCCGGGAGTTCCTCAGTGCTATTGTCTTGATTGTTCCTGATCCGAATGCCGGTCACTCCTGCCTTGTCATCGCCCAGGACTTCGTCGAGCTCTCGAAAGTAGTGGATGTTGATCTTGGGGTTCGATGTGGCCCGGTCCTGCATGATTTTGCTCGCGCGAAACACATCTCGCCGCATCAGCATGTGCACCTGCGAGGCGTACTTGGTCAGGTAGGTCGCCTCCTCGACGGCTGAATCTCCACCGCCGACAACCACGAGCGGCTTATTGCGAAATCGCGGCAGGGCGCCATCGCACACGGCACACGCACTCACGCCTCGATTTTTGAACCGCTCTTCCGACGGCAAGCCCAGGTAATTCGCCCGGGCGCCCGTCGCCACGATAATCGTGTGCGTCTCGACCGTTTCACCCCCGAGCGTCCTCAGCACGAACGGGCGCCGCGAAAGGTCGACGTCGACCACATCATCGGTGACAATCTTCGTCCCAAAGTTGGTCGCCTGCTGCCGCATCAGGTTCATGAGCTCCGGGCCGGTCACTGCGTGTTCGTGCTCATGCAGCGGCTCGAGATAAGTATCGAGCCGGTCCTTGGGCAGGGCGCTTCGCAGAAATTGGTGCAGGTGCCCCGCGGGAAACCCGGGGTAGTTTTCGACCTCGGTCGTCAGGTTGAGCTGCCCCAGCGGCAGCGTCCCGGCGATGCGGTTTTCCTCGGTTTCGGCCCCTTCGAACACGAGCGGGCTGAGGTTCGCGCGGGAAGCGTAAATGGCCGCAGCCCAGCCAGCCGGGCCGCTGCCAATGATCACGACATGTTCAGGCATCAGGCGGAATCCTTCAGAATTGTACGGGGCTCGCTCAAGTTGCCAGAATTATAGGTCCGCCGCGGTTCCGTTCTAGGGCGCGTGTGCCCGTGGCAATCGCACCCCGGCGGCAGTACGATTGCAGCACAACTTTCCATCCCTCCCGTATGAGGTCTCACTGATGTTGCTCCCCCGCAAGTTGGTCCTCCTTGGCGCCTTGATCGTATCGCTCGCCCCCTCGGCCATGCTTTCGTTGGGGGCGGCCGAACCCGTCTTGCAGCCCGGCGACCGCGTGGCGATTGTCGGCGATTCGATTACCGAACAAAAGCTCTACAGCAAATTCGTCGAGTGCTATCTCCTCGCCTGCTCCGGCGTTCCCGACCTGAAAGTGATGCAGTACGGCTGGAGCGGCGAACGGGCGGGCGGTTTCGCCGATCGATTGGCGAACGATTGTGCCGGGTTTCAGCCGACGGTGGTCACGCTGTGCTACGGGATGAACGACGGCAGCTATCAGCCGTACAACGAGCAGATCGGCCAGACCTACGAGGCCAACATGCGGCGGGTTCTGGCCGGGCTTGAGAAACTCGGCGTGCGGGCGGTGGTCATCGGCTCGCCAGGAGCCGTGGACCAGAACTTCTTTCGTCCCGGTCAAATGATGGGAAACCAGCCGGCACACGTCGCCTACAACGACAACCTGGCGCACCTCCGCGATATCGACCGAAAGCTGGCCGAGGAACACAAACAGCCGTTTGCCAATGTGCATGATGCGATGTACGAGACGATGAAGAAGGCCCAGGAAAAACTGGGCAACAAGTACGACGTCTGCGGCGGCGACGGTTTCCACCCCGGTCCCAATGGGCAACTCATCATGGCCTATGCCTTCCTCAAGGGCCTGGGCGCGGGCGGCAACATCGGGACGATCACGATCGACATGCAAGGCAAGCCGTCCGTCGCCGGCGGGCACAAGGTGCTGTCCGGCAGCGAAGGGACGGCCGAGATCGAGAGTACGCAGTGGCCCTTCTGCTTCGATGGCGACGGCAACTCGTCGCGGAGCACCCGCAGCATCACGCCGTTCTTGCCGTTCAATCAGGACTTGAACCGGCTCATGCTGGTCGTGAAGAATCTCGACACTCCGAAGGCGGTTGTTACCTGGGGCGATCAATCGAAGGAGTTCACGCGTGAAGAGCTCGCGGCCGGCGTGAACCTGGCCGCCGCCTTTGACCAGACTCCGTTCGATGGACCTTTCCGCGAGCTGGTCAGCGCCGTGGGCGAGAAGCAGAATTTTGAAACGATGATGATCAAGGGAATCATCACGCAGTTCCGCAACTATCCGCCGCAACTGCGAGACGACGCGGAAGTGCAAGCTGCCCTGGCGACCATTTCCAAAAAGCTGCATGCCGGGCAGGCGGCGCTCGACGCGGCAGCCCGCGAGAAGCTTGTCCCCGTGAAGCACACGATTCGCGTCGCGCAGCTGCCGTAACTTTAAATTGCCGACCAAAAGAGCCGCGGCGGGCGGCTAACGTTTTCGCCGCGGTGTGCTGCTGGCCTCGCCATCCGGATAATAGATGGCCCGATAGGCAAACACGCCGCACCCCGCCGCCGACATCAGGAGCAGCGAAAAAACAAACCAGCCAAAGGGACGTGTGGGGCGAGCGGCATCGGGAGAATCGAGTAACCAGATCGGCAAGTACTGAATCTCGAAAGTCGTCCCGGGCGGGGGGCCGGCTGCGGTGTCGCTGCCCAGGTTGATTTTCCCTTTCCGCGGTTCGGTCGCCTCCGGCTCGCGATATTCGAACTCCATCATCAACGAGTCGCTTCGACGGCCATTGATGACATACGTCTCGGTGACGGTTGCTTCGCCGTTCCGGCCTAGTGCGAGAAACACGAGGTCAAACAGGGAGTACACAAACAGCCCAGCAAAGATGATCCCAAACGCCAAGAGGGCCCGGAATCGCCACAAATCGAGTCCGTCGTCGTCCATGGAGTACATCACTGTGGGCGCCGGGAAACAAATCGACGAGGAACGCAGTCTAACTTCGCGGAGTTACGCGGAGCAACCATATTGGGGGGCCGCGAACTTGAGAGATTGTGAATCCAAAGCTCGGACAGCGACTGATTTGGCAGGCCGTCCATTCGCGCCACACCATGCGATTCATTGAGCCGGAGGTCGAACCGATGCCAACTGCCAAAGCCACAACGCGGGAGATCACCGCGCCCCAGATCGTTGCGCAGCTCGAAACGCTCGCCAAACCCAACTACAAACGAATCCTCCTGACTCACGGGATCGAAGAGCCGGACAGGGTCGCGCACTTCGCCCCAGAAGGCGCCGGCGGCCAGTCCCGCCACGCAACCCGGTACTGCACCCGCCACGCCGATGAGGGCGGCCCTG
>JALORD010000271.1 GCA_025459145.1 Pirellulaceae bacterium
CCGCCTCCGCCAGATCGCTCATCCAGATGGGCTCCGCCGCCCGGTTCGCCGCGGCGGAAACGACGAAGAGCGCGGCGGCGAGGAGGGCCGCCCGCGCGCGCGAGCCCGCACCGCGCCTTGCCCCCAAGGCAGCGAGCCAGCAGTGGGCTGGCGCTGCTAGCGCGGCCGCCTCCACGGAGGCGGCTCTTGGTTTTAGTCGCACGTTCAAAGGCCCTCCGGAGCCCTCAGCGAGTTCAGAAACTCCACCACGGCGAATCGTTCGGTAAGGGGCAGTTCCAAGAACCGCTGGATGCACGGATCAGCCTCGCCGCCATGCAGGACAATGGCATCGATGAGCGTGGCCGCGCGGCCATCGTGCAGATAGGGGGCCGAGTCGGCCACACCCCACAAGGGCGGCGTCCGCCATTCCTGCTCGACAGCCGTGCGTAAGACACGAAACTCGCTGCGCACGCCGGTCTTCGGATCGACCGCGAACTGCACGGCATTCGAGAGTCCGAGCAATCCCGCCAGGCTGGAGCCGCCGCCGTAATAGCCCTGCGGAAACTGTTGCGGCTGTTGCTGCTGGCTGGGTTCCGGCGTTCCCGGTGGAAGCGGCCGCTGGGAATGAACAAAGAACCCCGGCGCGGCAGGCACCGGGTCGGCGAGGCCAGGCCCCAGATCGTGGAGCAGCAGGTCGCTATAGATGCCTTTGACGGGGCCGATCGATTCGACGTGGCATTGGCTGCAGCCGATTTGTTCGAACAGCACCTTCCCGTCGATTGCCATGGCCCGCCGCTCAGGTTGTGCCGGCAACCGCATCTGGGGCCGAGGGAGCGACGCCACAAACTCCGTCAGCGCCGCGCACTCGTCGGCCGACAGGTCGAATCCATTCGGACTGTAGCTCGGGCGCTGCGGATTGACGGGCTGCGGACTGCCGGGCACTTCGAGCCCGAGTTCGTTCGAGCACGCGCCCAGCACGAAGTCGTGCAGCGTTTCGGTCTGTCCGCGCCAGCCGAAGCGTCCCACCTTGGTCAGGCCAACCTGAGGCACGCGGCCGGAGACCTCGCCCGCTCGCGCTTGGGCGTCGGACAAGGCTTCGAGGGCCGCCGCGGGAATGCGGTCGATTTCTCCCGCGCCGAAGAGCGCGGTTGTGTTGCGCTGACTATGTCGAAGAATGACCGGCGACTTCCAGGGGACGTCTTTCCGCGGCTGGCGCGACAGCCGCTCTTGGAGTTGGGCCCGCTCCTCTGCAGTCGGCGTGAGAGGTATCGTTTCGCCGCCGAGCTTCTGGTACTGCGCCGAATATCGCTCATTGGTGCTGAAGCGGTGCAGCAGGATGGTCGGTGTGATCGTGTCGTCGTCGCTGGCAAAACCGGCGTGAGCCTGGCGCAGGACGCGGGCCAAGAGGGCACGCGTCGGGGGACGATCGCGGTTGGCCAGATCGGCCGTCAGCGCCACTGCATTGACGTCAACCGGGCCGGCCCCTCCCAGGCCGCCGAGCAAATGGCACGCGGCGCACGAATGATGGTTGTAAACAGGCCCCAACCCGTCGCCGCCGCTCGCCAGTGTCTCGGCGGCAAATTCTCGCTCGAAGATTTCCTTGCCGCGGCCGATCGATTCGTGGTCGCCTCCCCAGGCGGTCCCCGCCGTCGCCAGAATTGCGGGCCAGACGCACCAGGCCCGCAGGGTTCGAAATCGCGGATTACTCATGGCTCTCTCCCGGAACTACGTTGTCAGTGCCCCTGACAATTAGCGTCTCGTTCATTTGCCACTTGCGACGCCGCCGATGCTCAGCCGCAGCATGGTTTCCAGTCGCTCGGTGGTGGCCTCGTGAATCGCCAGTTCGCCACAGCGAAAGCCCTGCCCGTCGTGCAAAATGCAGCGGGGAAAACCCACGACGCTATCGTGGGGGACCGGCTCTAGCTCGGCGTCGTGCACCAGTGTGGCGAACTCGCTGGCGGTCATGGTCTTGTGCGAGGCACGCCACACCGAGGCCAGAAAGCCGGCTTCTTCGTCGGTCAGGCGGCGAATTGCGTCCTTGGGTTTGGAATCGCTGTCCGCGGCCGTTTTCGGAGCCACAGGCCTAATGGAGGCCACAACTGGATTGAGCGTTGCCACTGCTTTGTCCGCCGGGGGCTCGAGTTTTGCTAGCTCGTCTTCGGACAGGTCCGAGGAGATGATGAGCAGCGTCTTGCGGCGACTGGCCTGGCACTGCGACCACCAATGCGAAAGTTCCTGACGGCGGAGCGATGTTTGCCAGAACCGTTCACCGCTGCACGCTTCATAGGCCGGCGCGGCCAAATCGTTCAGGTAGACCAGCGGAAACTCGGCGAGCACCAAGTGGGCCAGGTTTTTGCCCTGCCGACCATGCGCCGCCAGGATGCTCGCGGCTTGCGATCGCTGCCGCGCGCGTTCGAGGGCCGTGTCGGCCTTGAATGACTTGCTTTGACCTGCTTGCTGATCTGAGGCAAACCGCCACACGGCCTGTGCGGCCTGCATTGCCGCAGCCAGATCAGACGTTGCATACTCCGGGGCGGGTTCGTCGGACCATCGTTCCTCCCGGGGCGTTGAGTCGCCCGCCAAAAGATCGTCCGACAAAGTGGGAGCTTTCACCTTATCTTTCAGCGGCCAACGACTCTCAATCAAGCTCGCAAACGCCTCGCGATCCGATGGCGCGACCGCCTCGGCGTGGCACTCGCGCCACGCGGCGGGCCACGCAGAACTTGGAGCTGCTGCCATGCGTGCATAGGCTGCCTCGGCCCAGATGAGTTCTGTGCATAATTCTGCGGGGGTGACAAAGCCCGGGACAAAGTGCAGCACCCGCTCGTCAGGGAGGCAAATGTAGGCGACCGCCATCTCCACGCGCTCGACCGGCGGCGGCAATATCTTGCCCTCAGGCGTGCGAGTTTCCTTCGCCGGGGCTGGCTGGATTCGCGGTGTGCATTTGGCCGTGCCAACACTGCGCATCGCCACCACGAACCGATCCCGCACCAACGGTGCGACCTGCGGATCGCCGAGAATGTAATTGCGGTAGAGCGTGGCTTCGGGCGACTCGGGCGAGTTCTGGGCAAAGTCACCCGACAGATGAACGACGAGCAGTAGCTTCCCTTCGCGGCGCGCCCGCGCGACGGCAGCCGCGTGATCGGCCCGCCAGTCGGCCGTCGTTGCCCGCTCGACTGCGAATACGTTGACCACGGGCACAGCGACCGCGAGCCACGCTAGCGCGACGAATCCGCCAGCTCGCCAAGGGTGCGAAGCCAACGACGCAACGAGCGCGGCAGCCATGGCGCGCCTCTTTTCGTTTCTGCCCCTGAGATGTGGGCCGCAAGCATGCTGGAGAAGATAGTTCGCTTGCCGCTCGACCACCTCAACGTAACGCCGCAGCATTGCCTGTCAAGCATTTTTTGCTTGGCAAATCCCACCTGCGTACTGGCAGAAGGACATGCGAGCGGCGGGATTCACGGGGCTGTGCTCAGCAATTGCCCGATCGAATCGACCGCCGCGCGGAGCGAGACCGCAGCCATTTGAAAGTTGGTGTGGCCGCTGATCTCGGGCTGAATGGCGATGAACTGTTCGGTCGCCCGGCGAAGTTTGGCGAGCTTCTTGCGCGCGACCTTTAAATACTCCTCGGCGTTGCCTTCCTTGAGCGGCCCGCCCAGAGCAAGCATGTAGTCGTATAGCTCGCGATGCACTTCGGCCAGTTCGTCGTCTTCGGCCGCTTCCTCGCTGTGTTTGAGAAAGGTGCGCACCATCCAGACGTGCGCAAGCTCGGTATCGACACGCTGCATCAGTTCGGCGGGACTATTGCTCGACATGGATGGATCCATGGATGCGCGTCACGCCACAATCGGGCTGATCACCTGCCCGCGGCTGAGGGCGAAGGGCCGCCCTTGGGCGTCGTGAATCTCGGTCTCGGGGGCGATTCCCAGTTGGTTCAGGATCGTCGCGGTGATGTCTTCGGGTTTCACGAGGCCATCCTGCGGATATGCGCCGAGCTTGTCCGATGCTCCGTGCACTACACCGCCGCGGATGCCGCCGCCGGCCATCGCGATCGAGAAGACGCTTCCCCAGTGGTCGCGCCCGGCCCGGCCGTTGAACCGCGGCGTCCGGCCGAATTCGGCCAGGCAAACGACGAGCGTCTCGTCGAGCAGTCCCCGCGACTGGAGATCGGTGAGCAAGGCGGAAAACGCATGATCGAGCGGCGGGATCAGCACATCCTTCAGCCGCTGGGTCTCGTTCGTGTGCGAGTCCCAGCAGGGATTGTCCGATGGCTCATCGGGGCCGCGGTACCAGTTCACCTGCACCAGCCGCACGCCCGCCTCGATCATCCGCCGGGCGAGTAGGCAACTTTGGCCAAACTGCGACATGCCGTAGCTCTCGCGCAGCGGCTGAGCTTCGGCCGACAGATCAAACGCCTTGCGGGCCTCGGCCGACGACAATAGCTCAAACGCCCGTTGTGTCAGGCCGTCGTACTCGCCGAGGCGGCCGGTTTTCTGCGCCGCATCGATCCGCTGGTTGAGCGTTTCGAGCAGCGAGTGCCGCCGCGTCAGCCGTTCGGCCGGCATATCGACCGGCAGCGAGAACTCCGGAATCTTGAAATCGGCCGACGCCGGCTCGCAGCGAAAGAGCCACGGATCGGCCGAGCGTCCCAGAAAGCCGGCGGTCTGCCCCGGCCAGACGGAGCCGTCGGTATTGAAAATATGGCACGGCAGCCGGACCGCCCGCGGCAGGGCCCCTTCGGCAACGGCGCCCGCGCGAGGGAGCGTTTGGGCGACGACCGAGCCCAGGTTCGGCCAGTCGTTGGGCGCGCCGGGATTGGCGTTTTCGAAGTTCATCGGAGCGTGCGGCCGCCCCGTCATCATGTAGTAGCCGCTGGAGCTGTGCGCGTTGTCGCCGGTCGAAACGGCCCGCAGGATCGCCAGCTTGTCGGCCTGCGTCGCCAGTCGGGGCATCAGCTCGCCAAACCGCACGCCGGCCACGTTCGTGGCGATCGAATTGATCTCGCCGCGAACTTCGGCCGGCGCATCAGGCTTCGGATCCCACGTCGAATGCTGCGGCGGACCTCCCAAGAGGAATAGTACGATGCACGACTTGGCCTTGCCGGGGAGCGCGGGAGTAGTCGACGTCGTCGCTGCTCGTCCCTCGGCCGCGAGCAATTTGGGCAGCGAAAGTCCGAGCAGCCCCAGTCCACCGGCGCGCAGCATTTCGCGCCGCGACAGACCATCGCAAAGTCGTGATCCAGAATGATGAAGCGTCAGCATCGCGGGGAGAGTTGGCGGGGTGGTCGGGGAGGGACGGCCTTGGCCATCGATCAATCATCGCCGATTTAACCTCAAAATGCAAAACCTTGCTGCGCGAATCGGCATGCGGTAATTAATTAGTGCAAGCAGTGTGCGGGCCAATTTCGGGCCTGGTGGCAAACATCGCGGAAAACTGCCTCCTGCGGGGGAACGACTCGATGCATCGGCTGTGGGGAATGCTGCTCGCCTGCATGCTTGTGGGACGTTTCACGTACGCAGTCGAGCCGGTCGGCAATCCGGAGGTGGTGCAAACGACCCGCGGCCTCGTGGCATTCTGGACGTTTGGCGAAGAGCCGGGACAGCCCCGGCTGTCGATCGGGACCGAAGACAAGTTCCCCCTGCAGGAAGTTGGCGGCCCGATTGGCCGGGTCGAGGGAGGACCGTTCTCGGGTTACGCAGCTGACCTCAATGGCAAGCAGTACTTCAAGATTCCCTATGCCGAGACGGGCAAGCTGAACATCTCCGGCCCCGATGCTCAGGTGAGCATGTTCGCCGCGGTGAGAATTGTGAATCTCAAGCAAAGCCGAACGATCGCCGGGATGTGGAGCGAAGGGAAAGGGGCGAACGACGACACGGGCACGCGGCAGTATGCCTTGCTGATGAACATGCCGACATATGGCGGGCCGCGGCAACTGACGCCGCACATTTCGAGCGAAGGGGGCGTCACCCGCCGGGCCGACGGCAGCGCGTTCCCGTGGTGCTGCGACTATGCCGCGTCGAGGAGCGAGGTGCCCGAAGAAGAGTGGTGCACGCTCGGCTTTACCTACGACGGCAAATACATCCGCGCGTACGTCAACGGCGTCTGTGAAGAGCGAAAACTCGATCCGGCGAAAGACAAGCGGACCGACCGCTATTTCACAAGCGAAGGACCGGACGGCCAGGACCGCGGCATGAATCCGTACTATCACGGCCGGGGCATCTTTCGCTACGACCCGGCCAAGCACGGCCAGTCAAAGCCCGACGGCGGGGCTGACTTCACCGTCGGCGCGCGGTACGCCGTCGGCAGCTTCTTGAAAGAAGCGACCATCGGCCGCTTCGGCGGCCTGGCGGTCTTCAACGTGGCCCTGACCGACGAGGAGATGAAAAAGCTGCACGCAGCGGCGGCGATCGAGCGGATTCCGTAGCGTTCGAATGCGTCGCCCTGGTGGAGGCATCGGTGGAGCCATCCTCCCTTACAGCACAGGTCAGGAGAGTCGAGCGATGCGAGCCATCCTGATGGCACTACTGTGGATCTTCGTTTTCTTGGTCGGGGTCATGATCGGCGGAGCGGCAGTCGGGTTCTTCTGGTGGGCGTACGCTACCACAGTGGCCGAAGAAGCCGTGCAACCGCTGGCCGAACTGGGAATCTCGCAGGCGTCTCTCTCGCCAGCCCAGGCCGACGCGTACATCCGCAAACTGGGCGAGCAATATCACGATCAGCCGGCGGCCTGCCTGGTCGTCGGCGTGGCGGTCGGCGACGAGCGTCGCTACTTCGCCTTTGGCAAGTTGCCGAGCGGCGCAGTGCCTGATGAGCGGACGATTTTTGAGTTGGCCTCTGTCGGGAAAACGTTCACGGGGCTGCTGCTGGCCGACATGGTCGAGCGGGGCGAGTTGACGCTGGCGAC
>JALORD010000272.1 GCA_025459145.1 Pirellulaceae bacterium
GCACAACAAGGAGCTGAAAGACGACAAGACGTTTCCGTACCTGATGATCACGACCCATGAAGATTTTCCACGGGTCGAGGTGACCAGGCAGCCGGCCGATCGGGGAGTTCGGCTGTTTGGACCGTTCGCAAGCGCGGGGGCGCTCCGCGGCGCGGTTCAGGTGCTGCAGCGAATCTTCAAATTCCGAACCTGCAGTCTCGATATTGACGAAGGGGATGAGCGGTGGCGGTGGTTCCGGCCGTGCCTCCTGGCGAGCATTCAGCAGTGCACCGCGCCGTGCAATCTGCGGATTGGCAAGGAAGAATATCGCCGCGATATCGACCGCCTCGTGCGCGTTCTCGAAGGTGGCAAGGTTCGCCTGCTGGCGGAGATGCGGGGGGAAATGCAGCAGGCCGCTAAGGAACTTCGGTTCGAGGCGGCCGGGCGGCTCCGCGACGAAATCAAACTGCTCGAAACGCTCGACCGCCGCGGCGATCTCGATACCCACGCCCAGCCCGAGGTGTTCTACATCGATCCGAAGAAGGGGCTCGCCGGACTCAAGCAGGTCCTGAAACTGGCGAAACAACCACGCACGATCGAAGGAGTCGACATTGCGCACCTGGGCGGCGGGCAGACGGTGGCGAGTGTCGTGCAGTTTCTCGACGGATTGCCTTTCAAGCCAGGCTATCGGCGGTACAAGATCCTCGGCGTGCAGGGAGTCGACGACTTCCGCAGCATCCACGAGGTCATCTCGCGGCGGTATAAGAGGCTTGTCGATGAGGACGAAGTGTTTCCTGACATTCTCTTGATCGACGGCGGGAAGGGACAGCTGAGTGCGGCCCTCGCGGCCTTTCGCGACCAGGGAATCGAGCCGCCGACGCTCCTGTCGCTCGCCAAGCAGGAGGAAGAGATTTTTCTACCCGGCGCACGGGATTCAATTCGCTTGTCCCGGCACTCGTTCGCACTAAGGCTGCTGCAGTACGTTCGCGACGAGGCCCATCGCTTCGCCCAGCACTATCACCACATGCTGCGGCGGAAGCAGCAGTTGGGAGAATAGCGGCGGAAGTCGGAAGCCCGAGGTCGGAAATGCATTCCTTCCCCGCCGTCTCCTGTCCCCTCTCCCATCACTCCCACCAGCCGGCTGCTATCCCCAACCGGTAGCCGAACACGATCGTGCCGACCGTTGCTGCACCGAGAGCCGCCACCAGGACGGCGGCGCTGGCGATATCCAGTGCCTCGCCGATGGTCGGATTGTGTTCCGTATCGACCGCATCGGCCAGGCGTTCGAGGGCCGTGTTGAAGAGTTCGGCCGCCATGACTCCGGCGACGGCCAACGCCAAAAGAGACGCTTCCACGAGGCTTACTTGCAGGGCGACCGCAAAGATAGCAACCGCGATTGCCGCTGCCGTGTGCACGACGAAGCTGCTCTGACCGCGAATGCCGAAGGCGAGTCCCCGGAACGCATCCCGAAACTTGGCGTACCATGTGCGGCGCGGAGGGGTCATCGGGCGATCACCTACCCGTTAATCCGGCGATGCAGGAGGGCGACCGCCACCACCAGCCCTGAGCCAATCAGCATCGCCATCGCGGACGCGCCGAGCGCATCAGGTGGCATCAGCGCGATCAATCCCGATGCCACGCCCACGAGCGCTCCGGCCGCCGCCCCCAGCGGGGCCGCCAGCCAACTGCGAATCTGCAGCATGCCGACAATTCCGCCGATCAGCCCGCCGACGAGGAATCCGCTGACCATCGCGAGCGAGAGCGCGAGGCCGTCGATGTCTCCCTGGAAGGCCCGCCGCACGAGAGGCGTGAAGCCCGCCACCAGCGCCGCGCAGGCGGTGATCAGGACAAATAAGGACGACAGCGAAAAGCCTTGTTGTGTGGTTGCCGATTTCATTGCTCGCCGCCGCCTACGAAGCCACAGGCATAGCCAAGTACTGCCTAATCGCCTTGAATCAGTTTACCATCCGCCCGGTGGGCCAGTTCTGGCATCACGCCGGTCAGGAAGCGGACGCTCCCATCTCCAAAGGCGAAATTTGCCCCTCCCGGATGCGTGCTCCCGAATCCACCCACAAAGAGCGGGCTGCCGGGAGCGGCTTGTTGGGCAGTTCCCGCGGCGGCTGCAGAAGGATCAGCCGCCGGAGTCGCCTCCTCCTCAGGCTTTTCGACGTCGTCGATCCCCGGGATCGCATCCGTCCCTGCGGGCGGCGCGGTGGAGTCGCCCGGCCGGGGCAATCCCCCCGTGAATGTGAGGGCATTGACCCCTAAACCTGCGTTGCGGAGTGTCGCTCGTGTGCCGCTCATCCAGGAAAAGTCCCACGCGTCGGGGAGCTTTTCACCAATAAAGATCGTATGCGACGCGCCGTCGGTAATGTCGTCGTAGCGCACCCGGCTGTTCAAAAAGAACACGCCGTTGTCCTTCGCATCGATCGGTTTTTCGGCATCGTGATGCACGCCCGCGTAGTGGCTCAGATTGGAATTGCCGAACCCGCTCGAAGGGCAATTGAGCAGCCGGATCACGAGCGCGTCGACCGGAGCGTTCTTAGGATGGTACACGCTTACCGACTTGTCGATCGCCTGATAGGCGTTGTTCATTTCGAAGTAGGGGAGCGACTGGATGATCCAATTGTGGTGATAACCGTTCTTGGCGTTGACGATCGGCCCCGTCTTGTCGAGCGTTCCCGGCGGAAAGACGCCGTGCGCCATTTCATAGTTGTGAACGGCAATGATCAATTGGATCAGGTTGTTGTTGCAGCTTGAACGGCGAGCCGCCTCGCGCGCGGCTTGCACTGCGGGCAAGAGCAGAGCGACCAGGACGCCGATGATCGCGATTACCACGAGCAGCTCGACGAGCGTAAACGCAGTGCGCCGCATGGGAATTCTCCAGTAGTGCTTGGAAGTCATGAATTCAATGTTCAACGTTCGGTTTCTCGTGAGCGGGCCGCACGACATCTGCTCGTTAGGCCAGCCCGCATCTACCACTCGTCGGTTTGCAGTTTTCCGTCGTGCCGATGAGCCAATTGGCCAATGACGGCAATCGTTGCATTGGAGGTGATGAACCGGATGCTGCCGTCCCCCAGTGCAAACTGCGCACCCCCGGGATGGCCGCTGCCGAACGATCCGACCCACCGTGGGCTTCCCGGGCGGGCCGGCTGGCGATCGAAGTAGGTCCCTTCGGGCAAGGGCTCTATCCAATCCGAATCGGCGAGCGAACTGGCAATTCCTTGCTCCTCATCGATCTCGCGAACCGTCTCTTCCAACGCGGCGTCTTCGTCGTTGATTCCTTCAAACGGCGTTTCGGCGATTGGCGGCCCAAATGCTCCAAACCGCAGCGAGTTTACGAGCGTCCCCATATTGCGCAGCGAGGCCCGCGTGCCGCTCATCCATCCCAGTTCGGTGCCGTCGGGAACCTTTTCCCCCAGAAATACCGTGTGCGATGTGCCATCTTCGATCTGAAAATACTGCAGCCGGCTGTTGAGAAAGAAGACGCCGTGGTCCTCCGCATCGATCGGCTTCTCCCGGTCGTCGTGCACCCCGGCATAGCAGAGCGTGCCGAGCGGCGCAGGGGTCGAGGGACAGCGCAGGATGCCAATCCGGTGCTGGGCAACAACCGCATTGTTGGCGTGATACACGCTGACCGATTTGTCGATCGCATCCCAGGCATTCCGCTCTTCGAGGAAGGGGAGAAGTTGCACAATCCAGTTGTGGTGAAAACCGTTCGGCTGGTTGACGACTGGTCCAGTGGCGGCGATCGTCCCCGGCGGATACAGACGATGGGCCGACTCGTAGTTGTGCACGGCGAGGATCTGTTGCCGCAGATTGTTCGAACAGCTTGTCCGGCGAGCCGCTTCCCGGCAGGCCTGTACCGCCGGCAAAAGGAGCGCCACCAGCACACCGATGACGGCAATCACGATGAGCAGTTCCACGAGCGTGAATGCAGCGCGACGCGGTATCTGGCAATTCATAGCGAGTCCTCCGGCGCGTCGGACGAAGTATCGAGCTCTCGTTCGCGGCGGACCTTCACTCGCTGGTGCTCGGCATCGGGATAGAGAGCTTCTACGATCAACTTGCGGGGCGAACCCGCAGCGACGCGAATCGTCACGCGCCCCTGGGCAAAGGGATCCGTGCCGTCCACTATTTCACGGCCGGCGATTTCCTCGGTCGTTTCGGCGATGTCGGTGACCGGGGCCAGCCACGTTTCGCCCGTATAGGCCTCATCGCGAGCCATTTGCCACTCTCCGCGAGCAAGACCTGCCTCGGCCAGCCATTCTGCCTGCAGCGCCCAGCCCTCGTGGCGCGATTGACGGTGCGCCGTCACGAGCGACTGCATCACCGCGGCCGCGACCAGCGACACGACGAGCAGCGTCACGAGCGCCACCGCGAGCGCAACTGCACGGCGGCCGCCGGCACGCCGCGAACCTGGCGGGTATGCGATCATGGCGAATCCTCCTCGGCAGCGCCCTTCGAGGCTGCCATTGCCGCTACTTTGGCGTTTCCAATCCCCGCTTCGATCACTGCCGGACGCGTGCTGGCCAGCAGCGGCCGGGCGCTTTCGGGGCGCTCGACCACACGCAGGCGGACCAGACTTCCGCCTGCCGACTCTGGCATTTCAAACGAAACTAGCACCGCATCCCCGAGCAGGTACGAATCGCGGTGGACCACCTCGTCGCCACGCCGGATCTCGCGCGTCATTCGCGGAGCTGCGTGCGTGTAGCGGATCGACTGGCCGCCGGGGATCGTGAATTCGCAAGTTTCGGCCACCCGGCAGGAGGCAGCCCGATGGGCGTCGCTCCGAAAGCGACTGCTCAACTGGGCCAACGCCCGATGCTGGACAGTCCCGCGACGCACTTGTCGCTCGGCCCGCATCGCGCCGATCAGCGTCATCGCGGACAGCGCCACGATGACATTCAGAATGAGCATCAGGACGAGCATCTCCACCAGCGATTTTCCGGTTCGCCTCGCCGTTCCGCGCGATGGTGCGGGGCTCAGCGGACGCCCTGTTTTGTGGCTCATGGCTGCGGCTCCTCGCGAGGATGTTTCCAGATCGTGAGCCCCAGAGGAGAGACCACGCGCCCCGCAGCATCGTTCCAGGTCACCTCGATACGCACCCGCAAGGACGTATCGGGCGCGCTCGGCGAAGTCTCCTCATCCGCCTGGGTCTTGCCCAGCAGCTTTGCGGAGAGCCGGGCCGTCGGAACTGCCGCGAGCAATTCGGGGGAAGGGGCGAGGGTCGCCAGTTTCTCGGCTGTCGTTTCGGCGGCCGTCCATCGCGCCACGTGCTCCGCCTGATTGGCGACTTCGGTGAGCGCGAGTTGTCGGGCATCGATCGTCCGCCGCTGGGCAGCCGCGGCGGTGATCAATTGTGCCAGAGCTGAAACGGCGACCCCGAGCAGCAACAGCGACATGGTCACTTCGAGCACAGAGAGCCCGTTGCGGACGTAAGTCCGCCGCAGGACTCGTCGGCGTCGGTGATTTTTCATGGTGATCCCTTTACGACATACCCTGGATCAGTGCGATCAGCGGCAGGAACAGTCCGATCACAAAAAATCCGACCACGGCCGCCACCACTAAGACGATGGGCGGATACATCACATTGAGCACGGTCTGCAGCCAATAGGTTTGCCTGCGAAGGGCGCTGTCGGCCATTTCTTCGAGCGCCCAAGCGAGATTGTCGGCTCGTTCGGCCGCCGACAGTACGGCCACATCGGTTCTAGTAATCAATCGTTCGCGGCGGAGGGCTTCCGGCCAGGCCGCTCCCTGCGCAGCGCGCTGAGCCGCACGGATCAAACCGGGCCGCATCCGCCTGATGGGATAGACCTCGGCGATCAGATAGAGGGCATCGACCAGTTTGGCGCCCCGACGGACCGCCAACGCGAGCGACCGCAGGACGAGAGCCCCGTCGTACCGCCGAAACAATCGCCACACGACCGGCAAATCGCGCGGCAGCCAGCCGACAAAAAACAGCACGCCGGCAATTCCCAGGACCACGGCGACCCCTTGCGCAAGGAGAATCAGCGGCGCCGCCATATACCAACCACGTTCCACGAAATAGTTGCAAACGTTGATGAGCAACGTCGTCATCGCCGGGAGTTTGAGACCGAACTCGTCAAACATCTTTTGAAAAACGGGAACAATCCGCAGCATGACGAATGTCATCGCGCCAGACAGCACCAGCAGCACGATGTACAGGTAGTACATGCGGGCGATGGTGCTGCGGAGCAGGCTGTCGGTCTCGGCCGACTCGCCAAGTTGCTGTTTAAGGGCGGGTGCCAGCATGCCGAGCGTTTCGCCCACCTCGATCGACAAACGCAGCGATGGCGCGACCTTGAGCCGCGCCTCGCGTACGGCGATCGATAGTGGCTGTCCCCTTTCCAGGCTGTTCGCCAGGAGCAGGGCTCGAGCGCCGCTGTCGTTCTGCATTTCATCGGCAAAGGCGCGGGCCGCTTCGGGAAGGGGAATACTCCGTTCGGCCGCCAAGGCGACTGACCAGATCAGCGCGCGATGTTCGCCCCGGCGGTAACGATCGATCACCATCAGGACGACGACCAGGCTGACGGCAAGCGTGGGTATCCATCCCAGGACCACGACCGATATCGAAGTGGGAGGCCCCAGTACGCCGAGCGTGCCCCCAATCGCCGCCAGGACCAGCATGACGGTGCTGGCGGCTTGGAGCAGAATCCGGAGCGGGTCGGCGGCCGCAAATGACCGCTGGGCATACATTACGCGCACGGCGATTTTCAGCGCGATTCCCGGCAGCGCGAGCAGTAGCAAATTGAAGGGCCCCAGCGAATCTCCCATGGATACCTCGCTACGTAAGCCCTTGAATCAGAGACAACATCGTGGACATGAATGTGCCGAATATGGTGACAGTGCCGACACCGATAAAGAGGAAAACGAGGGG
>JALORD010000273.1 GCA_025459145.1 Pirellulaceae bacterium
ACGCGACTCGCCGTCGATCTTGAGCAGCCGCTGGATCAGTTGTCGGCCGGTCTCGACGCGGTGGATGCCGAAATTGCTGAACTACGCACGCGGGCCGCCCTGCTCGACGCCCGCCGCAAAGCCGACGCGCTCCTGGCAAGCCGCGAAAGCCAGGTTTCTCCATCGTTTCCCTAGCCCGAGCCCCCAGCCCTAGCCCCACTTGTCCCATGCTCATTCATCGAACACTCGCCAGCGCTCTGGTCGCCGCCGTCCTCTTTCCTCCGCTACTCCACGCGCAAGAACCCGCGGCCGACGATCCGCTGCGGAGCGAAGTTGTCGCTCCGCCGGGAACGCGGAGCCTCGAATCGACGCTCGGCGGCGCGTACTTTGTCGACGAGAAGCTGCTCGACGAGTATGAGGCGCTCAAGTCACGGCTGTCCCGCGTTCGCGAGGAGATTGCATCGGGAGACGCCACGAGCGACGCGGCTCTCCGGTCGCTGGCCGAGATCGAGGCCGAGTCGGCGCGCCTGCGGGGCCAGATCGAGGAGAAGCGGGTGCTGGTCTCGGCATTTCAGGTCTTTTCGCAAACAAGTACCGAGACATTTCCGCTCGGCGAGGAAGGGCTCGTGATTATCACGGGAGATCACGTCCGCGTACGCGGCTGGGAAGGACCGGGAATCAAGTGCGTCGTGGAGAAGATTCTCGTCGCTCGCGAGCAGCCGGCCGATGCGGCGTTCGAGGCGATCCGGGTCAATCACGTGCTCGGCGCTGCGCCCAACATGGTCGGTTTGACCCGCGCCGAGCGCGACGCCGGAGAAGCGAAGTTCCTGGCCAGCGAAAACGGCCAGAAACTGACGCCGGAGCAGCGGGCCGCACGGCAGAAATTCATCGACGAAATCCACCACAGCTACGACGATTACCTGGCGTTTCAAGGTCGCGAGGTCAACCAATTGCAACTCCAGGGACTCCGTTTCGACGAGGGGAACAAGAACCTGACGATGAAGATCATGTCCCCAGGCGGCGGCGGAACTGTGTCGAGCCAGTGGCAGCGGCATGCGGCGCTGACCGTCTACCTGCCGAAGTGTAAGGCGCTGGCCGTCCGCGGCTGCCTCGTCGGACTCGATATCGAGAACATCGATTGCGATCTGGTCCTGACGACGCACGACTCGCGAGATCGCAATTATCAGGGCAATTTTGAAGTGGTCGGCGTCACCGGCAACGTCACCAGCGATCAGGTCCCGGTCCGCCGCTTGGCGAAGGTCGGCGGCAATGTCGTCTTCCGGCTGACCGATGATCTCGTGAATAGCGGCACCTTGCACACCGGCGACACGCGTACGTTCGCTCCCTACGCGATGCAGCCGGCGCGCATCGAAGAGGTCACCGGTGATCTGACCGCCAGCTTCCTGCGAACGGAGGTCGATTTGCAGAAGCTCGGCGGGCGTGTCGATGTCACCAACCGCTTTGGGATCACTCGCTGGAGACTCAGCGAAGCTGATCAGAAATTGGCGGCCGGGAAAAACCACCGGATCGTTTCCGACAGCGGGCAGATCTTTCTCACCGGCCCCGCCAGCGTCCTGACCAAGACGCCGATCTTTGCTTACACGCAGTGCGGCCGGCTGCACACGAACCTCTCCCGCGAAGTTCTCGACGACGCCAACTTCAGCACCGGCCATCCCCGGCAGAACTGGCACGGCTTTGTCACGCCCTCGGCCGAACGGTTCGATTTCTCGCGGATCGAGCGCCCGGCGGCGATTCTCGCGGGGAGCGAGCGCTCGCCGGGGATCGATCTGGTGAGTTACGCCGGGCTCGTGTCGATCCTGACTTCCGAACAGGCCGACGAGGAATCGGCCGGCCAGGGGAAGCCGGACTAGACGCGGCCCATTTCGTCCTGGCGCTGAATTCAGCAACGCAGAAGAGCAGAGAAACGCAGAGTCGCAAGGAGGCAAGCGAGAATGACTGTTAGGAAGCAGTGTCGTGATCGGTGTTTCGGGATACCAGCTCTGCTTCCCTTGCGACTCTGCCTCCTCGGCGACTTTGCGTTTAAATTCAATTGACGCGGTGATCACCCCGACCGTTCCGGGGCTCCAGCCACTCGTCCGTTACCGCGACCACTGGTCGCGGCTTTGAATGGGATCGTCCGCTCGCGGAGCGAGCGGACCACGTTACTTGCGGAACATCGGATCTCGCGGGTTGCCGCGCGAAAGCAGGTAGGCCAGCAGGTCGAGGACCTCGTTCTCGTTCAGCCCGTTGAGCAGGTCTTTGGGCATCAGCGACACGGCCGACGGGCTCTGGGCTTCGATGTTCGCCTTGGCGATCACCTGCACCTTGGCTGCGTTCTCCGGATCGACGACCAGCGTGATATCGTCGGGCGACTCGCTGACGATCCGCCCGGTGACGACTTGGCCGTCATCGATCCGGATGACCGTCGCTTTGTACTGATCAGAGATCACTTTGCTCGGCTCGACGATCGAATCGGTCAGATCCTTCAGCGTGAACCGGCCGGCGAGCTGCGTCAGGTCGGGCCCCGTGGCTCCGCCGTCGCCGCCATAGCGGTGGCAGACGACGCAGCGGGCGGCGGCAAACATCTGCTGCCCGTTGCGGAAATTACGCCCCGTGAGCCGCTGGCTGGCGAGTGCCACGACTTCCTCGGCTGTGTAGGCCCGCCCCGGTCCGCGCGGCTTGGGAAGCTCCGGTGCGACATACGGTTTGCGTATTCCGAGGGCTTCGATCGCCAGCCGCTCAGCGTCGGTCGAGTTGGCAAAGGCGTCGTTCTCGATGTTGGTAAGGAACTTCTGGTAGCTGTTGCCGCCATTCCACTGACGGGCCTTGGTGAACCACGAGAAGTACGTCTTCCGCTGGTCGAGCGTCCAGCCTTCCTTCAGGTTCCGCAGCGTAAAGGCGAACTGGTACTGCGCGAGGTCCGGCTGATTGGCCAGCATCGCGGCGATGCTGCCACCGTATCCCCGGTTGCGGGCCAGCAGCTCTTCCGAAACTTCCTGCGACGCGACCCGCTCCTTGGTGAGCATCGGAACAATCTTGGCCGCGGCCTGCGGCGAACTGAGCGCGACCATCAGGATTGCCAGCTCCTGATTGTGCGGCGCACGGGCCGAATCAAAAAGCGAGTCGAACCTGGCACCCAGTTCCAGCCGTCGGGCGTCCTCGGGAAGGCCGAGCCGCGTGAAGACGAGCTGATACGCTCGCAGCAGTTCGAGCTGCTGCGTTTCGCTGAGAGCCGTGTAGGCGAGCCGGTCGAGCGCTGCGAGGAGCTGCGGCGCGAGAGGCTTGTCGCCTTGCCGCGCGAGGCCGACGACACCGGTGATGACCGTCTCGGGGTCTTGTGAGTTGAGCACTGGCTCCTGCCACGCAGCGAGCGGCAGCCGTTCGAGCGCCACGCGGGCGGCGTAGCGAATGTGCCGGTCGGTATGGGCAAGTTGTGGCACGAGAAACGCCGCCGCTTTGGCGGGCTCGTCGGTCGCCAGCGTGTGATACGACTCGATCTGCTTCCGCAAGGCCCGCAGCTCGGAGTCCTTCGCGTCGTGCCGCTCGGCCGGGGAGGTCGATTCCTGGCCGACATACGTCACGCGGAACAGCTCGCTTTGCGTACCGCGACCGCCGATCGAGAAATACAGTGCGCCATCGGTGCCGACGACCACGTCGGTCAGCGGCAGCGGCGTCCGCGAGACGAACTCTTCCTTTACGGCCTTGTAGCTCGCGCCGCTCGGCTCGAGATGAATCGCATACATCGTGGCGAACGTCCAGTCGCAGATGAACAGCGCTTTCTGGTACTTCGCGGGGAACTTCGTCCCATAGCCGAACTCGACGCCGACCGGCGAACCGGGGCCAATATCGACGAGTTGCGGCAGGCTATCGACGTAGTACGGCGGCCACTTGCCGGTGCCGCTGCGCCAGCCGAACTCGCTGCCGCTGGTGGCGTGGACGACCCGCGTCGGCCGATACCAGGGTGAGCCCATGTCCCATTCCATGTCGGCGTCGTAAACGAACATTTCGCCGTCACCGTTGAACGCGAAGTCGTACTGGTTGCGATAGCCGATCGAGAACATCTCCCAGGTCTTGCCGTCAGGATCGGTCTTCGCGATCCAGCCGCCGGGCGCCAGAATGCCTGCTGCGTGGCCATTGCCGTCCCACTGACGCGGCAGGAGGAGATCCTCGTCCCAGTTGGGCGCAATCCGACTGGTCATGCCCTCGGGAAGCTCTGCTTTGAGCGGCTGTTCGCGGACGCCGCCCATCGTTTGCACGGGGGCACTGAGCGTCCGGTCGAAGGGGGGCAAGGTGTGGTTGCCGCAGTCGACGTAGATCGACTTGCCATCGGGCGACAGCCGGAGGGCGTGCGGGCCGTGTTCGCCGCCGCCGCGCAAGTCGCGGAGCTTCACCACTTCTTCAAACTGATCGTCGCCATCTTTATCCCAGGCCCGATACAGACCGCTGCCCGGGCCGCCGTTGCAGCAGATATAGAGCGAGTCGAACGCCCACAGCATCCCTTGCGCGCCCGAGACTTGCTTGCCCTCGAATTTGATATCAAGCAGCTCGACTTTCGTCTCGCCGCTCGAGCCAATCGATGCCGGCGTGATCCGGCAAATGCCGATGTTCCCTTGATCGCTGGCCAGGAGCCGCCCCTTGCCATCGACCGCCAGGCACACCCACGAGCCGAGGGTCTCTTTCGGTACGGTGAACAGGCGTTCGACTTGAAACCCGGGGAGCAGATTGAACGTGTCGCGAAGCCCGCCATCGGCGAGCCCAGCCGCGGTGAGCACTTCGCCCCACGGTCCGTCGCCGTATTTGGCCACGATCCGCGGCTTCCCCCACTCCTTCGCATCCCGCGAGCGGGCGATCTGCCACGAGTCGTCGGTCACGACGTACTCGGTCTTCCCGTCAGCCCGGGTGAGCATCATCTTCAGGACGAACGCCGCCACGCCCCCTTCGTTGGCGATCTCGGCCTCCAGGACGTTCTCGCCCGGCTGGACGAATTTCTGAATGTCTGCCTCGGACGGGCTCTGCCACTCGCTCGAGCTGAGGACCTGCTTGCCGTTGACGCGAATCGTCATCACGTTGTCGCACGACGCCTTGAGGCGGGCGGCCTTCGTCCCCCCGGCAAACGTCTTGCGGACAATGTACTTCTGGTTCGAGTCATCGCCCCAAATCCAGCTTGGAGCCGGACCCGCGGTGGCCCAGCCCGGCGGGAGAGCCTCGGACTCGGTCTTTTCGGGAGCAGGTTGGCCGACGGCGGGAGCGATCTCCGCCAGCTGCTTGAAGATCTTGCCATCGGCGGTCTCGGCGGCCAGGGCGAGCGAACAGCCCGCCAACAAGACAAGTCCGTGCGCGGCCAAAGAGGGAAGCAGCGAGAGTTGGGGACGCAGCATGGTGGGCTCCGGCGGTGGGTAGATCGGGAGAGGTCTACCAGAATAACTTCCGCCGCCCGCCCGTGCAGCGGTTGGGAACGGGAAAATCGGTTCCAGGACGGCAGCTAGCGAAGCTCACGGCCGAACTGGCGCTCCCTTGCGGCGCGATGGCGGTAAAATGGAACTCCTACGGCTGTCGCGGGGAGGCGATCCCCGGCGAGAGCAGCCTTTTTCGGTGCAAGGAGCCCAGGTGTGGGTCTGCCGGTCATTGTGCAAACGACGCTGCTCTTGATCGCGTCGAACGTCTTCATGACATTCGCCTGGTATGGACATTTGGGAGGACTGAAAAACCGCTGGTGGGTGATCGCCGCCCTGATCAGTTGGGGCATCGCCCTGTTCGAGTATCTGCTGCAGGTGCCGGCGAATCGAATCGGGCATAACGGCGGGTTCTCGGTCGGTCAGCTCAAGATCCTGCAGGAAGTGATCACGCTGGGGGTCTTCGTTCCGTTTTCGGTATGGTACATGCGCGAGCAGATCAAGCTCGATTACCTGTGGGCGGCGCTGTGTATGGTGGGAGCGGTGTATTTCATCTATCGCAGCGAGCTCCCGCGATTCGGTTGGCCGCGGAGCGATCCGCCCGCCGCGACGACGCCTGCTCCCCCGGTTCACTAACGCGACTTTTGTCCGGAACGAGTGCCATGAACGAGCCCGATCCCAACAACCGCGGCGCCGCGGGACCGCTGGCCCGTACCGACAGCCTGAGCGTGACGCCGATCGCTCCGCCCGACGGCTCGCGCCCCAGCGGGTCGCGGGGCACCAGTTCGCGAGGCACGAGCTCGCGGGTCGAGATCGATCTGACACAGACGATCGTGGCCCCCACGGACCAAAGTCTTCAGGCGGTGAAATGGATCGTCCTGGCCGTGATGCTGACGGTGGCCGTGCTGATTGGCCTCCGCCTGGCTTTGGTGGAAGGACTCGTCGCCGGGATTGGCCGGGGCGTGCGGATCGACGGGCCGTCGATGGCGCCGGCGCTGGTCGGCGGGCACTACCGGGTGAAGTGCGCCGATTGCAGCTTCATTTTTGCCGCCAGCGCGGACAACGTGCCGAAGAATGAGCGCGCCTGCTGCCCGAACTGCGGCTATCAGAACAACGATCTCCGTGAGGAAGATCTGGTCCTGGGCCAGCGGGTGGTGATCGACCGCTGGCCGCTGGTGCGGGGGCGGCCGCGGGTGGGCGATGTTGTGGCGGCGGTCGATCCGCGGACACCGGGAGAAATGGTCGTGAAACGGGTCGCGGGACTGCCCGGACAGCGTTTGGGTGTCCGCCGCGGCGACTTGTTGGCCGATGGCGAAGTGGTTCGCAAGTCGCTCGCCGAGTTGCGGAAAGTGCGGGTGCTCGTCCACGACAACCGCTTCGAGCCCAAGAACTCAGGGCTTTCCGACCGTTGGAGCAGCGCGCGCCCCGGCACCGATTGGCATCCGGCAATGTTCGGATACTGGAACACTCATCCTCCGGA
>JALORD010000274.1 GCA_025459145.1 Pirellulaceae bacterium
TCCTCTGCGGGTCCGGCGGCTCGGAGACGGGGGGCAGGGGGCCGAATCCCCACAGGTCCACCAGGGGGCGCACCGTGCCGTCCCAGGCCCCCCCCGACAGCTCGTGGACCCTTGCCGCGGTCGTCATCACCTCGAGGAAGTCGCGGCCGACCGGGAACTCCTCGCCCGTGCGCGGGAAGCGGCTGAAGCGGTTGATCTCGCTCTCCGGGCGGTACGTGGAGAGGCTGTCATTGACCTCCTCCAGCCGACGGTCGATCTGCTCCTGGAGGCCCGAGGCGCTGGCGCGACCGACCGCGGTGACGTGCCACGTCGTCCCCATCGTCCGGCCCTGGAGCTTGTGCTCGCGGGCCGCAGCGCAGCTGGCGGTGGCGACGGCCACCGCCAGCAGGACCAGACTACGGTGGGCTATTTGTCCTTCTTCTCGCTTCCCCACGTTCGGACTCCGATCAGCCTCTCGGGTCCGGTAGTGTACGGCAGAGTCTCGAGGGTCACCTGCCCGTCCTCGTCCTGCGAGAGGCGAGCCGCCGGTATGGCGATCCCCTGGCCGTTCCCCTTCCGGTCCAGCGTGAACTCGAAGGCCGCGAACTCGTAGTCGAGCGACCGGGACTGGGAGTACGCCTCGGCGAACTGGATCGGCCGGTCGGTCAGTAGCCGAACCACGCGACCGCGGGGTGTGTCGACAGCGGTGGCCATCGCCACTCGCCAGGAGGGCTCCCGCGCGAAGGCAGGGGAGACGACGTACCCGGCGCGGGTCTTGCCCTTCTGGAACTCCCGGAGGAGCGCCTCGGACCCTCCCTCCTTCAGGATCGCCTTCAGCCGCTCGCCGTCCTCGTCACTCGTCCAGTTCTCGACGTGGAACGGCCTGAGCTTGGTGACGGCGAGATCGCCGACAAACGCACCAAAGCTCCTCAGGTGCTCGGCATACCAAGCATGCGTGCGAGGAGCATTCTCCGTTTTGACGTGCTCCAGGAAGGACCGGATCACGTCCGCAACCGGTACTTCGGGTGCGAATTCGCGGCTATCCGCCAGCAGGCGGTGGTACTCAGCCCTGGCCTTGGCTTCGTCCGGATCGAGGCGGACCTGCCGCCCCCGGAGGTTTACATACCAGCAAGAGTGCGAGGACTTCCAGTACGGCTGCGGCTCGCGGCGCATAAAAATGTCCCTGTGGTCAGCAGGGACAAATCAGTGACAAAGGCCGAGTTTTCGGAGATCGGCAATTGTCGTAAGTCCTTAGTAGGACTTGAGTAGCGGGAGCCGGACTTGAACCGGCGACACACGGCTTATGAAGCCGTTGCTCTAACCAACTGAGCTATCCCGCCAAAATTGTGCTGTACCGCGGAGCAGGCTGATTGTGGAGTGCGAGCGGACCCCTCTCGTAGAGGACCAACCGAGCCTGCGGCGAGGTTCGCAGCGAATTTCAAATCTACCTGAAATCGGGCCTCTCGCAAGGCGGACCCGGCCCCGTGACGCCCGCTCTGGGGTGTGCGGCTCAACAGGCGCGGGAACGTGCAAACGCTAATACCCGCACATTTGCTCGTCCAAGTCGAACGTCGCTCGGGCCAGAGGCCGGATCGATCCGCAGGGCTTGCGCCGAGTTCTAGACTGGAGGTGTCGCCCACCCTGCACACCCGCGAGGTCGCCTGTGCTCTACGCGTTCATCCTGCTCGTGACGATCGGCAATTTGGCTTTGGGATTTGGGCTGGCGGTCCACTTTGGATTCGGTCCCGACATGACGCGCCTGGCCAGCCTGGGACGAGCGATCCTGGCGCGCCCCTCACGCGGCAGTTCTCCGGGTACATCCGGCCAATCGTAGTTCCGTCCTCATTCCGGACACTCGTCCCGCGGGGCACTCGTTCCGTGGTCCCGTCGTGCCGGCCCTTACGTCAGTTCGAAGATCGCTTCGACTTCGATCGTGGCATTCCGCGGGAGCGAACCGAAACCAACAGCGCTACGAGCGCCGATGCCGTGCTCCTCGCCCCACACTTTGCCCCACAGTTCGCTGCAGCCGTTGATCACTTCCGGATGATTCTTAAACTCCGGCGTGGAGTTGACCATTCCGAGCGTCTTGATGACCCGTTTCACGCGATCGAGGCTGCCGAGATTGGCTCGCAACGTGGCCAGGATCGCCAGACCTGCCGCTTCCGCCGCCTGACGGCCAAACTCTTGATCAACTTCCGATCCGACGCGGCCTGTAATGATCGAGCCGTCGGGCTTGAGCGAGACATGCCCCGAGACGTATGCCATGTTGCCCGCGATGACGACGGGCTTGTACACGCCCCCCGCTTTCGGCGCTGGGGGGAGTTGTAGTTTGAGTTCCACCAGCTTTGCTTCTGCGCTCATGCCGTCACCTGCTCATGGTTCGAGATTTCATGGAGCCCGGAATATAGCGGTCCCTCGGGCGATCGAAAACCGGTTGCAGGCCGGCGCGAGGGAGGGCTCAGGCTCCGCGCGATTCGCTCCGCGCGGACGACTGGATGGCGGCCACGAGGCCCGCCATCGTGTACTCGGTAGCCTCGACGGACGGTTCGTAGCCCAGCTCGCGCAGCGTGGCCGACGTAATCGGGCTGATGCTGGCGAGCTGTGTTTGACGCAGTGCATCGCCGAACATCCGCGCGAGCGACCTGGCGATCGCCGAACTGGTGACGGTCACCCAGTCGATCCGGCCAGCGCTCAGGCGCTCGGCGATCTCGGCATCCGGCGCGAGGGTATCGACGCTCTCGTAGGCGACGACTTGCTCGACCTGTCCGCCCGCTGCGGACAGGCCCTCGGCGAGCACTTCCCGGCCCCGGCTGGCGCGGACGAGCAGAAACCGCCGGCCGGCCGGCTGACTTTGCAGCGCCTCGACGAGCGATTCGGCACGATACTCGGCCGGAACAAGATCGGCCTGCAGGTGGTAGCGGGCCAATTCATCGGCAGTCCCCGGGCCGATCGCGGCCAGTTGGACTCGCGCGAGTGCCCGCAAATCGCGACCAGTCTTGGCGAGCCGCCCGAAGAAGTGTTGGACGCCGTTGGCACTACTGAACACCAGCCAATCAAACCGGTCGAGGTTGGCCAGCGCCCGGTCGAGCGGTCCGGGGTCGGCCGCGGGGCGAATCTCGATCGCTGGCTGCACGAGCACCTCGGCCCCCAACTCGGCCAGCGGCCCGCAGAGGTCGCTCGCCTGATGTGTCGCTCGCGTGACCAGGACCGACTGTCCGAACAACGGCCGCCGCTCGAACCAGGCCCAGTCGCCGCCGTGAGCCGCCACGTCGCCGACGATGAAGACGACCGGAGGGCGAAGCTTGGTCTCTTGAATGACCGCCGCCACTTCGCCGAGCGTGGTGTCGATCCGCCGCTGATCGGGCAGACTCACGCGGCGGAGGATTGCAACTGGCGTGGCGGCCGGCTTCCCCGCGGCGATGAGGGCCGTCGACCAGTGGCCCGCCGTGGTTACGCCCATGTAGAAGACGAGCGTGCCGGGAAAAGTGGCGAGCGCGGCAAAGTCGAGCGTCGAATCGGTCTTTTCGGCGTCCTCATGTCCGGTGACGAGCGCAACAGCCGAGGCCTCGTCGCGGTGCGTGAGCGGAATGCCGGCGTAGCTCGCCGCGGCAACGGCGGCTGTCACGCCGGGGACGATCTCGAATTCGATCCCTTCGCGGGCCAAGAAACTGAGTTCTTCGCCCGCGCGGGCAAAGACCATCGGGTCGCCGCTTTTCAGGCGCACGACCGTGGCGTGCTGAGCCGCCGACTCGCGCAGCAGCTGGTTGATCTCCGGCTGCGTGAGCACTCGGGTGCGGCCATGCTTGCCGAGCGAAATGCGAACAGCACTCTCGCGGCAATGGGCCAGAACCTGGGGATTGGCCAGGTAGTCGTACAGCACGACGTCGGCCCGGGCCAGGACTTCCGCCGCGCGCAGCGTGAGGAGCCCCGGATCTCCGGGCCCCGCTCCGACGAGATAGACTTTGCCCTTGGCCATTGACCCCACTCGCGGCATCCACCGCCGCGTCCTGCTTCTAGAATAGCCGCATGTCGGATTCGCTGCCCCTTTCGCTCCTGATTACGCCCGACGCGCGTCGCCGGCTTCAACAGCGCTACGAAGAGGCGCAGCGGCTCCGCCAACAAGCGCCGTGCGATCACCGCCAGGTTCATCAGCTGCTCGCCGAGTGCCTGCGCGCCGATCCGGGAAACATTCTGTATCTGGAGTCGCTCCTTGCCAACCTGCGGCAGTGGGAGCCGACGACCTGGCGCACCTGGCTGCCCCGGTGGCTGGGAGCAACCCCGCAGTCGCAACACAGCGATCCCCCGACTCAGGCGCTGGCCCAGTTGCGGGCGGCCCCCGATCGGCTGCTCACTCACTACCGCGACGGCGCCGTGCTCGCCGAACTGGCTGCAGCGGCGGGAGAGTGCCAGTTAGAAGAGGTCGAACTGGTCTACTGGCAAGAGGCGGCCAGTCGGGCACCCGACGACATGCAGATTCTGCGTGGGCTGGCCCGAGCGCTCGCTTGGAGTGGCCGCTTCAACGAGGCGCTCGAAGTCTGGCGGAGAGTTGCAGCCAACACTCGCGACGAAGAGGCCTCGCTGGCGATCGACGATCTGGCGCGGGGGCCGCTCACCGTGGAGGCAGCCCGCCCGCCCCTGCTGAGCGAAGTGAGCCCCAGCGATTTGGAAAGTGCGCTCGAAGCGGCGACAAACTATGCCTTGGTGGGAGAGTTTCAGACCGCGGAGCAAATCCTGTGGCAGACCCAGTCGGCCGCCGGCGGGAACTTGCGGGTGCATGAAGCCCGTGAGCAGCTGCAACTGGCCCGTTCCGAGCATCGGGTCGAAATCGCCCGCCGCCGGGCTCGCAGCGATTCGCACCCACGCGCCGCGGCGCTCGTCGGCCGCATCGAGCAGGAACACAATCGTCTCGAGATCGACATTTTCCACGTTCGGAGCGAACGCCATCCCGACGATCTGTCGCTTCGGCTGAAGCTCGCCCGCCGGCTGCAGAAGGCGGGCAACTTCAGCGGAGCGATCCAGCGGCTGGAGGAAGCGCAAGCCAATCCGGCGCTCGCCCCCGAAGCAACCCTGCTCCTGGGCGAATGCTGGCAACGTCTACGGCAGTTCGGCAAAGCGCTCGATTTTTACCGCCAGGCCGTCACTTTGGCCGAAGCCCGCGTGCCGCCAGACGCGACTCTCGCGGCGGCCCTCTACCGCCGCGGAGTCCTGGCGGCGGCGATGAACCAGCCCGACGAAGCGCGGGGGGCCTTGGGCCAGCTGCTGACGATCGACCCGGCGTACAAAGACGCCCGGGAGCGGCTGGACAACCTCGGGTGAATTTGGGATATTGCTGGATTCCCAAGTAGAGATCTGTGCCAGTTGCTGCGACAACTGGCGATATCCAAGTCCTTGCTGCGAAACTAGTTACGATCCATGCCCACGACCAGTAGCGCCAAAAAGCGGCACCGTCAAAGCCTCGAAAAGCGGGCCGTGAACCGGGCCACGAAATCGTCGATCAAAACCCAGGTGCGGAAAGTACGCGACGCCATCACCGCGGGGGATCACGCCCAGGCGGACGCCGAGTTTCGCGTCGCCGCCAAAAAGCTCGATCGGGCCGGAGCCAAGCGGGTCATTCACCCGAACGCCGCCGCGCGTACCAAGTCGCGCCTGCAACACCTGATGAAGGTGGCGAAGGAAAAGAAGGCCTAGGGCCCCCAGGGCGATGCCGACAATGGCAGCGCCGACAATGGCAGCAATGCCCAGGACTGAAATCGGCCGCCTGCCGCCCTACCACTCAATCGCCTGGGCGTCGAATACCGGACCATCGACACAGGTCCGCTTGTAGTCCCAGGTGCCGTCTCTCTGACGCACCTTCGCTACGCAGGTAAAGCAGATGCCGATGCCGCAGGCCATCGGCGTTTCGAGCGAGACCTGACAAGGAACCTGCTTCTCGCGGGCAATTTCGGCGACGGCCTCCATCATCGGCTCCGGACCACAGCAGACGATTCGCGGCCGGCCGTGATGCTCGGCCAGCACGCTTCGCAGCAAGTCGGTCACGAGGCCGTGATGTCCCCGGCTGCCGTCGTCGGTGGCAATCCGGACATCGACCCCCAGCCGCGTGAAGGGCTCGACATCGACCAAGTAATCCGCCGTGCGAGCGCCATAGCAGAACGTCACGTGCAGCGCTCTCGGCGCCAGTCGCGGCGGAAAGCCATAGAAGTGCTGGTGCAGAGCTTCTTTCGCAAGTGCGAGAAACGGTGTGTAGCCGATTCCCCCCGCCACCATGATCAAATGCTCCGTCGGCACCGGGCCGTGCCCGGCCGATTCGGGCGGAACGAACCCGTTGCCGAGCGGTCCCCAGATCTCGACCTGCTGACCGGCCCCGAGCGTCGACAGGCGGCGGGTGAATTTCCCTTTGACGAGATAGACCACGTCGAGCGCGGTCGGCTCGCCGCTGTCGTCCAGCGCCACATCGAACAGCGCGAGGGGCCGGCCGATCAGCGGATCGTTCCAGCCCGCGAGGCGGAGCATGACAAACTGCCCGGGAAGAATGCGGCGGGCAATCTCCGGCGCCGCGATCCGCACGCGGAAGGTATCGCGCGCGAGCCGCTCGTTTTCGAGAATCGGGGCGCACACCGACAGCGCGCGATCGGCATAGAACTTGGCTTCCAGGGAATTCATCGCCGTCCTTTTCGTTTGCCTCCCGGTTTGCCGAACTTGCCTCGCGCTGACGGACGACCTCCGGGCGGTCCTGAGCGGGGCGGACCGGATCGCGGCGGTCCGGAACGTGCCCCACCGCCGGGCCCCCCGCGTTTGTCACCGCGCGGCTGGCCAGCATTGGGGCGTCCCGCGTTGGGTCGACCTTCGCTGGCCCGCCCTCCACT
>JALORD010000687.1 GCA_025459145.1 Pirellulaceae bacterium
TCAGATCGTCCCCCCGCAGGACCTCGGTCACCCCCATCGCGTGATCGTCGACGACGACCGCCAGTTGATACGCGGGTGTGCCGTCGGCTTTGGCCACGACAAAGTCTCCCAACTCGCGGTCCGGATGGCACTGCTGAGGTCCGGCCACTAGATCGACCAGTTCGAGTTGGCGATCTACAGCACGAAACCGCCAAGCAAAGGGAGTACCTTGCGCCGCGAGGACGTCTGCATCGGCCGCCGTTCGCCCGGCGCAAGTTCCCGGATAGATCGGCCCTTCCTGGCCCGCGTGCGGAGCACTCGCCGCAGCGGCGATATCGGTCCGCGTGCAGGTGCAAGGGTAGACCAGTTCCGCCGCTTGGAGGCGTGCTAAAGCCGCTTCGTAGAGCGACAGCCGCTCGGTCTGCCGATAGGGGGCATGCGGGCCGCCGATGTCGGGCCCTTCGTCCCAATCGAGCCCGAGCCACCGCAGGTCGTCGATCGCCTGCTGCTCGGCTCCCGACTTCACCCGTGGCGAATCAACGTCCTCGATCCGCAGGATCACCCGTCCGCCGCGCGAGCGAATCGAAAGCCAAGCCAGCAAGTGCGTTCGCGCGTTCCCGACGTGCTGAGCCCCGGTTGGGGACGGAGCGAGGCGGCCGATGGGGGGCGATTGAGAAGTCATGTGAGACATGGCGGCGTTATATTACTGCGGCGAGGTGCAATTCGCACGACGCGGCGAGCAGTCAATTAACAATGCGACTCCCGGAAACTTCGATGGATCGGTCTCTCGATCTGGCATCACAGCTTCAAGCCGCCGCGGCAGCGATCCGCACCGCCGACGCGCTCTTAATCGGTGCCGGCGCCGGGATGGGGGTCGATTCGGGGCTGCCCGACTTTCGCGGACCCGAGGGGTTCTGGAAGGCGTATCCGCCCTTTCGCGGCCGGAAGTTTTCGGACCTCTCGACGCCGCACTGGTTCCAGTCCGATCCGGCGCTCGCCTGGGGGTTCTTTGGCCATCGTTTGAATCTGTATCGCCAGGCGACGCCGCACGCCGGCTTTGCAATTCTCCGCCGCTGGTCGCAGGCCATGCCGCTAAGCGGCTACGTTTTCACGAGCGTTTTCACGAGCAACGTCGATGGCCAGTTTCAGAAGGCCGGATTTGCCGAGGCGGAAGTCGTCGAGCCGCACGGATCGATCCACTTCCTGCAGTGCACCGGACCCTGCGGCGGACCAATCTGGTCAGCGGCCGAGGTGAACGTCGAAGTCGATGAAACCACGATCCGCTCGCAGCCTCCCTTTCCTTCCTGCCCGAACTGCGGCGCGATCGCGCGGCCGAATATCCTGATGTTCGGCGACTGGGAATGGGACGACGCGCGGACGAGCGAGCAATATGCGTGGTACAAACAATGGCTCCGCCGCGTCGAGGGGCGAAAAGTCGTGGCCGTCGAACTGGGGGCCGGCACGGCGATTCCCACCGTCCGGCACGAGTGCGAGGCCCAAAGCCAATTCCTGATCCGGATCAACCCGCGCGATGCCGATCCGCCGCCACGCGGGATCGCCTTGCCGATGGGGGCCCATGAGGCATTGCGAAGGATCGATGAGCTACTAACCTCGTAGATGGCAAGCGGTATAACGGGGAGGTCGGAAGTCAGAAGTCGGAGATCGGCAGTCAGACATCGCGAGTTCCGACCTCCGACTTCCGAGCTCTGCCTGCCGCTTACCTTTCGCGACAAGACTCGCGACGACTCTCATAGTGCGTCGAGCGGCATTGGAGCCGAGTTTGCGCGGCAGCTTGCGACGCGGGGGATTAACCTCGTGCTCACCGCCCGCCGCGAGGAGCGGCTGTCGCAGCTCGCGGCGGAACTGACCGACTCGGCCCGCTACCCGGCCAAAATCTCCGTCACGGTGATCGCCACCGACCTCAATCAGCCAGCGGGTCCCGAGCTGCTCCTCACCGAGTTGGAACGTCGCGGCCTCGCCCCCACCGTCCTCATCAACAACGCCGGCTTTGGCTACTTCGGCAAATTTCTCGATCAGCCGGCGGAGGAGATCGAGGCCATGATTCAGGTCAACATCCGGGCCGCGACGCTCCTCGCGCATCGCCTGGGGCACGCGATGGCCCGCCGCAAACGGGGGGCGATTCTAAACGTCGCGTCGTTTGCCGCCCTCGCGCCGATTCCGCGGTACGCCGTCTATTCCGGGGCGAAGGCGTATCTCGTCGCCTGGTCGCAGGCCCTGGCTCACGAACTGAAGAAGAGCCACGTGCGGGTGAGCGTTCTCTGCCCCGGCTTCACCCGTACCGAGTTTCACGACGTCGCCCGGCACGAGAAGTCGAGTCTGATGCAGCGGACCGAGCTCACGCCGGAATATGTCGCCCGGATCGGACTGCGCGGGCTCGAGCGGGGCCAGACGGTGATCGTCCCTGGCATGTGGTATCGGCTGAACGCTCTCTTGATACGGCTGTTGCCCGCCCGGGCCGCCGTTGCGATGAGTGCTCGCTCGGTGCGGTGAAACCAGCCTCGCTGAAGGTCGCATTCTCTGCCGGCTCGCCAGTTTGCCCAGTCTCTCTTGGGCCCGCGATTTCGCGAGGATAACATGCTGCCCCATGCGAGTTATCCGAGGCAAATTGGCTGTCGTCACCGGAGCCGGTTCGGGCATTGGCCGGGCCATCGCCCTGCGCTTGGCCCGCGAAGGGGCGAACCTGCACCTCTTGGATATCGATCTCCCCGCGGCGGAAAGAGTCGCCGAGGAGGCCCGGCGGCTCGGTGTCGAGGCTGCCAGTACGCAGTGCGATGTGTCGCAGCTCGCCGAGCTCGAAGCAGCCGTCGCCGAAATCCGCCGCCGCTGGACAGCCGTCGCTATTCTGGTGAACAACGCCGGCATCGCCTGGTACGGCCACTCGCTCAAGATGCCGGCGGACGACTGGGACAAGCTGCTGGCGATCAACCTGCACGCCCCGATCCACCTGTCGCGGCTCTTGCTCCCCGTCATGCTCAAACAGCCCGAGGCGCACATCGTCAACATGGCGAGCATCAGCGGCTGGGTCTGCGGCGCGCGAATGACAGCGTATCACGCGAGCAAGTTCGGCCTCATCGGCTTTAGCGAGGCGCTGCGGGCCGAGTTTCTCGCACGAAAGATCGGCGTGACGGCGGTCTGCCCCGGGCCAGTGAAGACGAACCTGTATCGGGCCTCAGAAACAAGCTACACCGACCGCGATACGCCCGAGCCACCGGCCTGGCTCTGTACGACGCCCGAGCGCGTCGCCGGGGCCACAATCCGCGCGATCTACCGCAACAAGGCGATCGCCCTCGTTTCGCCGATGGCGTGGCTTTTGTACTACAGCAAGCGCCTCGCCCCCTGGATTTTCTACACGCTCCATCACTTCGGCCAGAAGCGGAAGAAGAGCAAGGGTCCCGAAGCGAAATCGCCGCCGAAACCGCCCGCCGACGAGCGGCGGGCCGCGTAGTGGGAGCGGCGGGCGAGCCCAAAACGGGCGGCGGCGGATATACTCGGGAACCTGCGCCGCCAGCGCGGCAT
>JALORD010000275.1 GCA_025459145.1 Pirellulaceae bacterium
GGACGGCTCGGCGGCAGACGTTCGCTGACCGGCTTGGAAACTCCACTGGCGCCCGGCGGCAACCGATCGCCGCTGGGCGCTCCTAGCGCAGATTTTCCGGGGGGCAGCCGGTCGCTTGGCTTGGCGAATGGCGGCAGTCGCTCATTGGCTCGGTCAGCGGTGCTCGCTGGTTTGGCGCTGAGACCTGGTGATCCCAAGGGTGCCATGCTGGCTTCGCGAGGCCCCGGCGCGGAAGGCGTTGGCGGCTGCGTGCTGGACGCTGGCGCATCGCTCGGCGTGAGCCATTCACTCGCCGACGGCGCGAGCGGCCCGATCATGATCGAACTGGCGCAGTGCGGGCAGGCGACTTGTCGCCCGCTCATTGCGGCCGGGACGGCGAGCCAGCCGGCGCAGACCGGGCAGGCCAATTGCACGAGCTCGCTCGGCATTCCGGGCGGAAGTTCCGGCGGCGCAGGGGGCCCAGCGGGAGCAAAGAACTCTGCCGTCGGCAACTGGATCGTCTGCTGGCACAGCGGACAGGCGACCTGCTGACCGGCCAGCGATGCGTCGATCTGGATGAGACCAGCACAGAGCGGGCACTGGAGAGGTACGACCTGCATCAGAGTCGGAAGCGCCGAGAAGATGACTCGCGGGACAAACTTTCATCGTAGTCGCGCCGACCCCGCGAATTCAACGGCGCAGGCTGCACAGTCGATACAGCTTGCCGCGCTGGCGGCAAGTCCTGCGGCCGATTCCGAAAATGCTGCCCACGCCTGCCTGCTGCGGACGATCCAACTACCGGCCCGAGTGGACAATGTCCTGCGTCAGCCTGGCGAATTCGACTCGTGGCCGCAGGACCGAGACGACGAGAAACTCCCGATGCGACTCTATCTTCTCCTGGCGGCGATTCTCCTTCTGACCAGCCCGGCCAGCGCGTGGGCGGGACCGCCCTCCTATCTGCTGTTGCGTCCAGTCGAAGCCCCGGATCCTCACGACCACTGGGGCGAGCCGCCTGCCGCGTTTTACGACGCGCGGGCCACGGGCTATGCCTACGGCTACTTCGGCGCGGGCCCGCGAACCCACTGGTCGCGGCACTTCGGCGTGCAGCGGATGTATACGCAGTGGGCAAAATGGTGACCGGCAACGCGGCAACACGAGTAACTGACAACAGCGCCGCTGCCTATTTCGGCAGCCCTGTGCTGCCCGGTCGGCGGGCGGTCGTGGGCAGCTTCTCGCCCTCAGCCGCCAATGCCGCCAGCTCCGTGGCGACCTTCGTCTGTACCTCTTTGGGCGTACCGGTGACGATTGACCGCACGGTGTTGTCGGGACCGACGACGACCGCTGCGGGCAGCTGCGCGATCCGCAAGGCAGAACTCACGGCGCCCTGCGTGTCAAGGGCGATCGCGCTTACCATCGGGCTCTCTGCCGTAAACCGCCGGACGTCGCTCGGCGCTTCGCCGACGTTGACCGCGTAAAAACGGAACCCGCGCTCGGCCTGCGATTTGACGAACTGCGAGACGGCCGGCATCTCGGCGACGCTGGGCGTGCACCAGGTGGCCCAGAAAATGAGCACCGTGCCACGCTGTCCGGCCTGCGGCGCAAGGCTGATCGCCCGGCCATCGAGATCGGCCAAATTGAGTTTTGGCAGCGGCTTGCCGAGAAGATCCGAATGATCTTCGCCGGCCAGCGTGTTGTAAATGTCGTTTACCCGTCGGGCCGACTCGGGAAGCTCCATCTTTAACGTGCCATCCGGCAGCGGCGCGCCGAGCTTCCAGTCGAAGCTTGCCGTGTGGACCATTTCATAGCACGAATCGTCGCCGGTCGGCACGGCGCAGTGCCGAACGAACTGCACGAGGAGCGGATCCCCCTGCGCCGCGAAGTACAATTCGACCTGCGCACCATCCCACAGCAGATCGAACCGATGGCACGCTTTTCCAGCTAGGTTTACCTGACCGTGATCCTTGACCCCCTGCGCTCCGCGGCCGACGTACTCAGCCACATTCGGCTGCAGCAGAATGTCGATCGCCGAACCAGCCAGGCTCTGAGCCAGCATCTGATTGCTTTCGATGCGGGCCTGCGGCGAATCGGCTGCGTGCTGTGAATACAGGTCATGAGCAACGAGCAGCGTGGTCGCGTGCTGGCCGTCGTTCACATGGATGAGTTGCGGCTGGGATTGGCCGGCCGCTTGAACCTCGATCCGATACTTCCCGCCCCGCGCCAGAAGACGATAGTTGCTCTGCCCAGTCTGGCCGGGGGCGTCGCCAGTCGCCTTCCATTTCGATTGGACGCCCAACGTGAAACTCTCAGCCTTTCCCAGGAACAGGAGCGCCTGGCCGACCACCTGAGCAAATCGCTCATTGTCGCCGACTTGTGTGGGAGCCGCTGTCGCGGGCGTTGCGGCCGCAGCCGCGGGCGAGGCCTGTCGATTTGCTGCCGCGGGAGTTGCGGCCCGGACGGGCAAGCGGGGAGCTGTTTGGCCGGCGGCCGAAGCTTGGCAAACCGCCGCCAAGAGTCCGGCCGAGAGCAGCCGTTTCATCGTGGATTGCATGTCCTTAGGTCCTTCGCGGTACGTGAATGCGGGAGAGATGTCGCGGCCGTTTGCGCCGCCCGATCGATGGAGCGGCACGAAACAAGTCGGGGCGTTCTAGTGCAGGGCCCCTTCCAGATCGGCCGCCAATGTGCGGACGCGCTGGGCTTGAGATCGCAGGTTCGTGGCTGCGGCTGGAGGACGGGCGCCCGTGGGAGTCGAACGGGTGACCACCGAATCAGCCTGCGCGAGCATGAGCTCGGCGACCCGCTGCATCCCCGCCGCCTGCCGGCGCATCGCGTCGGGAGCTGCGGTCCGATCCGTCGCCAGCGCCGAAATCGTTTGCAGGTAGCTGCTCATCTGGTCGCAATAGGTGAGCAGCGATCGATGCTCGGGATAATTCACAATCACCGGCAGTTGCTCGCGAAAGGTTCGCAGTTCCTGCTGGAGCGCCTCGAGGAGCCGGGTGGCGCGAGCCGCCGAGAGCGAGCCGGTCGCCGGCACCAGATCGCTGCCGGCCTGTTCCCCCAGAATCCGTTCGATCTCGTTAAGCGTTTCTCCCAACGGCGACAGCCGGGGCGGATTCACAAGGTTGTAGCTGGCGGCAATTTGTCCCCACCGGCTGTAAGCAGCCGAGTAGTCGTCCACCATCGAATGCAGCGTATCGAGCAGGACCGCTGCCGGCTGTCCGTCGAGCGTCTCTTGCCGGAGGGAGAGCAGCCGGGTCTTGAGTGCCTTCACGTCGGTTTGCACCCGGGGAACCTCGCGAATCGAAAACACGAGCGGCTGAGTGCCGGTCAGGAACACATCGGCCCGCGAAATAGCCTGATCCACGAGTGGCAGCAGGCTTGGGGTCATCGGCGTGGGGCGGAGGACTGTCGCCTCGAAGCGCTCCACTCCCAGGATTTCGCCCATCTGTTCCAGGCTGCTTTCGACGCTCGTCCAGAAGAGTCGCGTGAAAGGGGGCGGGTTCCCTTCCAGCACCTGCGGACCGATCCGCTCGGCCTGTTCGAGCAGTGACTGGACATCCCAGGCCAGGCTGTGGTTCGAAACGCCGCTGCGAATTGCCGATTTCACGCTGGTCAGCCGGCCCGCGAGCCCGTCGAGTTCGCGGACGACGATCGCATAGTTGTAACTGGGAGGCGTTTGCGCCTCGAAGGATTGGATGATCGAATCGATGCGTCGCGACGCAGCGTCGGCCTCGTTCATCAGTCGTTCAGCTTGCGATGCGGAGTTCGCGCCCGCACTTCCCGTGGGAAGCGTCGTCGGAACGCTGCTGCCGGCGGGACGCAACGCCGCCTGGGCCTCGGCGATGATCCCTTCGATCTGTCGCAAGAGGCTCGCCGCGGAGGGAGCCGTCCCGGGTGGATTATTGAGCGTCGCCTGCAGGGCCGTGACGGTTCGCTGCACCCCCTGCAACGTGAGTGTGGCGTCGGTCGGGCGAAAACCGGTCACCGCTACGATCCGGCGGAATTGCTCGCTGGCTTCCCACAGGGCCTGGGCCTTGAGCCCTGCCTGCCGGCCTTGCGATGTGCCGCCAATCTCGACCGAAATCGTGTCGGGCAGAATTCGCGTTACTGAAACCAGCCGCGTCGCACTATCGGCCACCGACGGCCGGGCCGGCACGCTGGGACCGATCCCCGGCCGGTCGTAGGCGAGCAGGATTTCGCGCGCCAGGGCAATGCGATCCCCTCGCAGCGCCGTAAGCCGATCGGTCCAGCGGCGGAGTTCGCTCGCCGTCGGCTCCTGCCAGGTGACCGACTGCAGCGTTTCGAGGACGAACGACTGAACGTCGCGGCCCTTTTGGTTGTAGAACTCGTCGGAACCTAGAATCGCCGCCTGGACTTCGAGCGGCGAGGTGCCGCTGCGCAAAAGCTGCACCCAAGCGCTCAGTTCCGGCCCGGGTTCGCGCCCCAGGTAGTCGCGGTACCACGCCCGTACTTGGGCGGAGTCGCCGCCAGCCGAGGTCGTGCCGAAGGGACTTAGGGCAGAGCTCCCAGACGAACCGAGCGGGAGCTGAGCGTACGAGTTCTCGAAAGCGACCAATCCGCAAGCGATCCACAGCAGGGAGTAAACCCAGGGGGCGCCACGTTTACAGGTCCACGAGTCAAGCTTGCGCGCCGTCCATTGCATGGCGATCCATCCTTGAACTTGGCCGGGCTAAGGGCCCAGTCGGAATTACGACAGCACAGGTTTTAGTCCGCCAAGTCGATTCCGAACAACAGCGAAATTGGCGCAGCAATCGCCTGCCCCGCGGTCTCGGGGCTCTTTCGGTCAGCTCGCCGCACATTCCAATTGGCCCGTGTTGAGGACTTCGCGGACCTCACCAGAAGGCATCCCCACAAGAGGGGTCATGCAACATTTCTTGTCGATTTACGCTCATTGGAATGGCTTACCGCTCCAAGGTGGCTAAAATGGCGGGGTCGCACGGCGCTGCTCAGCGCCTCCGAAGAGAGAGGGAGCATGTTCGCTTGTTTCACGGAAGCGGAGCTTCGGCTGTACCTGGAAGGAACGCTGGCAGGCCCCCGGTGCGAAGGTGCTGAAGCGCATCTACGTGCGTGTCGCAACTGTGCGTCGCTGCACGATCGTCTGCGAGCCGAAAGTCCGCCCGGGTCTCCAACTGTTGGCCAGTCGGAGCAAAGTCCGCACCAGGAGCCGACGCAGGTCGACTGGTCGTCGCTCGGCAGCGCCGCGACCGGCGAAGGGGCGCATTTCAGTTCCATGCCCGACCACCATCCCGCATCCGAGAATTCAGGCGAGCCTTCCGGCGGCTCCTCCCAGGCGAGCGGCCTGTCCGTCACGGAGTTTATCGACAGCCTGTCGACAAGCGGCCTGCTCCCCCCGTCCGATGTCGCCCAGATCCGCGATCGAACCGCCGCGGACACGGCGGGAAGCTCAACGATTGCCAATCTGGTCGATTGGCTCGTCGCCGAGCAGAAGTTGACCCGGTATCAGGCCGATCTGCTCGTAAAAGGACGTCTGGCGGGCCTCGTCCTGGGCAATTACGTCATTCTCGACAAGATCGGCCAAGGCGGGATGGGAACCGTCTTTGTTGCGCGGCACAAGCGGATGAACCGCCTGGTGGCGCTCAAGGTGCTTCCCACGTCGCTCTCGGGAATCGCGGAGGCGGTGACCCGCTTTCAGCGCGAGGTCGAAGCGGCGGCCAAACTGCATCACCAGCACATCGCAGCCGCGTACGATGCCGACGAGGCCTCGGGGGTCCACTTTCTGGTCAGCGAGTACGTCGACGGTCCGAATCTGGCCGCGTACGTGCGCGACAAAGGGCCATTGCCGGTCGCCGCGGCGGTTCGACTCGCCGCCCAAGCTGCCCGTGGACTCGCGGCCGCCCATGCCCAGGGGATCATCCATCGCGACATCAAGCCCAGCAACTTGATGGTCAACCGGCAGGGAATGCTCAAAATTCTCGATCTAGGATTGGCCCAGATGCGCGGCGGCCTGGCCGGGCCCGAATCGGCCAGCGACATGACGCAGACCGGCCGGACGATGGGGACGGTCGACTACATGGCCCCCGAACAGGCTCGCGACGCCAAAGGGGTCGATCCCCGGGCCGACATCTACAGCCTCGGCTGCACGCTCTACTTTCTGCTGGCCGGCTACACGCCCGCGCCGCCGGGATCGGCCGCCGAAAAGCTCCTCTGGCACCAGACTCAGTATGCACCTCCGCTGATTGATGTCTGCCCCGGAGCAACCGCCCGGCTGGAAATGCTCGTCAAGCGGATGATGGCGAAGGTGGTCGAGGTCCGGCCGCAGTCGATGACCGAGGTGGCGCTGGAACTTGAGGCTTGTCTCGCCGAATTGCCCAATAGCCGGGAAGAACTGTCGCTCGAAGGGATCGAGATCCGTCCCAACGATGCCTCGGCTACGATTCAGGCCACTGCGCTGGGACAGGGCACGATCCACGACACCCCAGAGACGCTGCTCACGCTGAATCCCGCGAAGCGGTTCGGCCGGCAAGGGACGGCGTCGATGGCGCAGACTCGCGGGCAGCGCGCGGCGCTCGCCGCACTGGGCGTGGGACTGCTAGGAGTGACGGTCCTGGCACTCTGGCCGTGGCTTGCGCCACTGTGGGAGCGTCCGGCGACGGTTCCCACCAGTCAGCTCATTGTCACCGTTGACGATGGTCCGGCCGACGTCTACGTCAACAGCCAATTGCGGGGCATTATCGACTCGGCCGGCGGTCCGCTGGAAATTCGGCTCCCCCCCGGTCCCCAGCGGGTCGAGGTGAAGCGCTCAGGATACACAACGCACGAAGAGGAGATCGAGACCCGTCTCGATCGGCCGGTCGTAAGGGGGAAGCGTCGGAGTGAAGACTCAAGGGAATACCCCCCTGACCGTGAAGAAGCCGGCGGACCTGCCGAGCGAAGCGGTGTTCATCACCGGCATCGATCTCAGCAACTCGGCCGTGAACGACGATAGCCTGAAGAAGCTCGCAGCAGCTACCGATGTAAATGAGCTGTCGCTCGCCAATACCAGGATTACGGACGCTGGCCTGGCCCAATTGCGAAAGCTCGACCGACTGACCCGGCTCGACCTTTCGCAGACCTCCGTCAAGGGACCGGGGCTCGACCAACTGCAGGGTGCGAGCGAGCTCATCAATCTCAACTTGGCCGGCACGCCGCTCACCGACCAGGGAATCGGCCGGCTGTTGCGGTTCGAGCGGCTGCGAAACTTGAACCTCTCCAATACCGCGACCACCGATGTAGGCCTGGCCAACTTGCAGGATCTTAAGCCCCTCGAAACGCTCGATTTACGGGGCACGGGGGTCTCGGCCGAAACGTTCGAGAATCTGCGTCGTGCACACCGCGATGCCAGGATCCTCTGGGACGGCACCGATCGCGAACGGGCGGTCGCCCAGCGGCTGATCGAAAAGGGAGCGACCCTCGCAGTCGTCGATAATCAGGGGAAAACGCTTCGCAACATTCGCACGAGCAGCGGTCTGCCGATGGGGCGATTTACCGTCCAGCAGGCCGATTTGTCGACCGGCAACGGCTATACCGCGGACGATCTCAAGCAACTCGTGAACCTCGGCGGCCTAGAGTCCTTGAGCCTGGTGAATTTTCCGCTCACGCCGGACGACCTGGTGACGGTCCGTTCGCTCAGGACGCTTCGTCAGCTGGAACTGGCGGCCCATCGGCTCGACGAGGAAGTTCTCGAATCGCTCCGCCGAGAACTGCTCGATTGCGAGTTGGTCCTCCGCGAGCCGATCGACGCCGAGGCGGGACTCGCCGTGCTCGAACTCGCGGGAAAGGTCACAATCCTGCCCGAAAACTCAACCGATCCGGTGGAAATCAGCGACTCCGCTGACCTGCCCGCGGGGAACTACTGGCTCCTGGCCATCGATCTGAGCCAGGCGTCCAGAATCGACGAAGCCTTGCTCGCCAAATTGCACGAGCTGGCAAAACTGCGGTCGCTCTCGCTCGCCGACACTCCGCTGACCGATGAACTTTTGCCGCACCTGACAGGATGTCCCGCGCTCGCCGAGCTGGATCTCGCCGGGACCAAAGTCACCCCGAAGGGAATCGCGTCGCAGCTCAAACGCCTGAAGCTCACCAAGCTCAACCTCAGTCGGACGGGCATCGGTCCCGAGGGGGCCAGCGCGCTCAAGCAGTTCCCTGCCGAGCACCTCCGCGAGCTCGCCTTGAGCGAGGTCGGCGTCACGAACGAGTGCCTGCCGCAGCTCAAACGGTTCACGGCGCTCGCGACACTCGATCTGTCCGGCGCCGCGCTCGACGATTCGTCGATCGACGCCCTCGCCGAATTTCCCGCGCTGCGAACGCTCGATCTGCGGGGAACAAATTTGACTGACGCAGGAATCGAGGATCTTCAGCGGTCGCCGACACTCAGCGTCCGCCACGATCCGCTCGATCCCCAGCGCCTGGCGGCGCGGTGGTTCATGGATCAGCAGGGGACCGTCACGCTCGACTCCGGCGTCCTGGTCGGCAAGGGGGCACTTCCTCCCGATGCCTGCCGCATCGTGAAGCTCGATCTGGCCGAACTCGACCGTCTCATTCCCGACGACATCCTCACCCATCTGGCGGCTTGCACCGACCTCCAGTCGCTCGACCTTAGCCAAACGCAGCTCCGGGATAGCGATCTGGCCGGACTGGCCAAGCTTCCGAATCTGCGCACGCTCCGGTTGCGGCGCGTACCGATTACGGATCGTGGGCTTAAGGAGCTCGCCCCGCTCACCAGTCTCGAAGTGCTCGACCTCGCAAACACGAACATCACCGGCAGCGGCTTTGCCCAACTGGCCAACGCCACCGCCTTGCGCGAATTGTGGCTGACCGACACGCTCCTCAAGCAGCAGCATCTGCCGCTGCTTGCGCCCTTCGAGAAGCTGCAGGTGCTCGTCATCGGCGGCAACCGCCACGACATCGGCGATGAGGGAGCCCGGCAAATTGCCGCCCTCGCGTCGCTCCAGAGGCTTGCCCTGCGCAACGCGAAGATCACCGATGCCTCGCTCGCCGATTTGGCCAACCTGGCGAACCTGGAGGAACTCGACCTGACCGGCACCCGCGTGACCGATACGGGAATTGCCGCACTTGAAGTAATGCCCAGCCTCCGCCGGCTGGTGCTCGACGGCACGAGCATTACCGACGGCGCCGTCGCCTCGCTCACCAAAATCAAGTCGCTCCGCTCGCTGAACTTGACCGGCACGCGGCTGTCAGCCGGAGCTTTCGCCTCACTGCAAACGGCCCTCGGCCCCAGCGGCCAGATCACGCCCCCCTCCGCCGCGAACCCCAATCCGCCGCCAGGGACGATCGACCCGCGCGGCATCCCGACGGTTGGTACGGGTCTGGGCGGACCGTAAGCCATGTTTTTGCTGGGCGACGACTTTCCTGGGCGGCGATGCGGCGGGTCTACAACCCAAAGTCGCGGATCGTGAGCAATGTCTGCAGTTTGTAGCCGCGGGCGGCGAGGGTCTCTGCGCCCCCTTCCAGCCGGTCGATAATCGCCAGGACTCCCTGCACCTTCAGGCCGAAAGCTTCGGCCTTTTCGATCGCGGCCAGCGAGCTGCCGCCCGTGGTGACGACATCCTCAACGATGATCGCCGTCTCACCCGCGACGACGGGCCCTTCGACATCGCGCCCCGTCCCGTGCTGCTTGGCTTCCTTGCGGACGATGAAACCCTTGAGCGCTCGGCCGCTGCGGCCGGCGACGGTGATGAGTGCGCCGGTGATCGGGTCGGCGCCGATCGCCATCCCGCCGACTGAGTCGGGGAGCCGCTCGCCGATCAGCTCGAGCATGCCGTCGGCAATCAGGTTCGCTCCGGCCGAGTCGAGCGTGATCTTGCGGCAATCGAGGTAGTACTTCGACTTCTTGCCCGAAGCGAGCGTAAAGTCGCCGAGCGAAAGCGCCTGGCGGCGAACGAGTTCCATCAGCGCGGCGCGATCGTACATGGCGGGATTTCCTGGCAGAGCGAGACCAACTCGGCAGCGAGGCAAAGTCGTTTGCCCAACGCTTCTTCGGTGTGATAGCACCAATCGCCCGCCGCCGGTAGGGGCGGCGGCGCGGGAACGCGCGGCCCCTGCTACTTGATCCCCAGCGGATACGGCCAGACGACGACCAAGAGGCAGGTCATCGCGAGGCTCACGGCGGCTAAGACGAGCAGCAAAATCGTCCAGCTCTTGAGCGCCTCGATCTCGGTGAGGCCTCCCATCTTCGCAAAAATCCAAAAGCCACTGTCGTTCATCCACGACCCGACGAGCGATCCGGCGCCGATCGCAGTCGCCAGATACACCGGATGAAACCCGGCTTGCCCGGCGGCGACGACCGGGGCCAGCATGCCGGAAGTGGTAATCATCGCGACCGTGCTCGATCCCTGGGCAATCTTGAAGAGCGCCGCGACGCCGAAACCCAGCAGAATGAGCCCCATGCCCGACGCCGCCTTGTCGGCAAAGGCCAGGCGAATGGCGTCGCCCACTTTGGCTTCGCCCAGCATCGCCCCAAATGCCCCGCCGGCCGCGGTGATCAGAATGATCACGCCGCCGCTCATCAGCGACGTCTCCATGACGATCCCCAGTTCCTTGAGCGACAGATCGCGCTGGCGGTAGACCGTTGCCAGAGCGATGACCGTCGAGAGAAGCAGCGCCATATTCGCGTTGCCGAGGATCGACATCGTGCCGTTGGCCAGCGCGAGCCAGGCAGGGATTTCGGCGACGGTTCCGGACGCCGATGGTCCCTTGTAGCCGGCCAGGATCGCCTGCACGATCGTGTTGCCCGAGATCAGAATCACCGGCAAGATCACCGGGAGCAGCGATTCCCACAGCGGCGGCAGTTCGTGGTCCGAGAGCGGCTCCGGTTCGGGCTCGCTGCCGATCTGCCGCATCGGCGTGGGCATCAGACGATCGGCGACGACGGCAAACACGAGTCCTGCCAGCGCCGCGGGGGCGGCCACAATCAGGCCGATGAGGATCATGAGCCCCACGTCGAAATTGAGGTTGCTGGCCATCGTGAGCGGCCCGGGTGTCGGCGGGACGAGCGTGTGCGTGATCGCGCCGCCCGCGGCGATCGCCAGGACATACTGCAGATAGGCCTTTCCCGTCCGGCGATGGAGCGACCGGGCCAGCGGCACGAGCAGGTAAAACACGGTGTCGAAAAACACGGGCACCGCCAGGACAAACCCGCTGCCGACGAGCGCCACCGACGCCCGCCGCTCGCCGAACAGTCGCACAAACGCCCGCACGATCCGGTCGGCCGCGCCGCTGTCGAGCATACACTTGCCGATCACTGCCGCCAGTGCGATGACGATGCCGATGCTGCCGGCCGAGCGGCCAAACGCCTCGGCCACGCGGGTGATCTTGATCGCCTCATCCCCCGGCGCCAGCAAGCTGACGAGAATCGCCGCCGTGATCAGTGCCAGAAAGGCGTTTGTCTTGGCCACGATGATCAGACCCAGCACGGTGACGATGCCCACCCCCAGGGCGAAAAACGCGCGGCGCGAGTCGACGGCTGGCGGAGTGCTGGCCGCTGCGGCGCTTCCGGCAGGGGTGCTGGCTGCAGTGGTCGTCGCCGCCGGATTGTCCGGCGCGGGCGCTGCTTCGGTCACAGGTGCCTCGGCCGTTGCGGCCGGCGCACTGGCTGGCGGCGAAGAAGGCGAACCCTCAGGCTGCTGAGCGCAAGCCGTTCCGCAGCCGGCGAGCCAGATCGCCGCGAGACTCAACCCTACCAACG